>JBBWWE010000172.1:0-20870 GCA_050256595.1 Planctomycetota bacterium | reverse complement strand
AGATTTGCGACCTCGAATTCAGCGCCCACTTCTTCGGTCAGTGTGCCCACCAGGGTGATCTCTTGCAGGGTCAGTTCCTCGGGTCCGTGTGCGACCGCGATGACGAATCCCTGAACCGGCCCGGAACTGTTCGAGAGCAAGACAGGAGCATCGCCTATCGTCAGACCGTCCGATGTCGCGGAGGCATCTTCAATTCTCAGAGCGTCAGGTGGAGGTGGAGTGATGGTGACGGTTCCGTCATTGAGACCTAGCCCCTCGGCCACACCGATGGAAAGTCCGCCCTGGACGATCAAGTTGTCCAGCACGGGTGAATTGAATACACCGTCCTGGAACTGAATCGGCGTCGTGATGGGGTTCGGGGTGATCATGGAGGGAGTGAAACTGAGCAAGGCGAGGCTGGCCCCCGAGCCCGCGGGGATTTCTTGTCCCTCGTATGGACTCAATGCATCGAGGATCACACCCAGGGTCAGACCACCAGGTAGGATCTCGGCTGCGACCAGTTCGGCTCCGACAGATTCCACGTCGGTCCCTTCTATTGTGACGTTCACTACATTGAGCAAGGAATTGTCCACCGCGATGGCGAGCACATATCCTTGCGTTCCTGCATCACTATCGAGGCTTACCGTCGTCGTTACCGACGATAGGCCCTGAGTACTGGCATCCGCGATGGTGAGCGATTGCTGGGCTCCGACCGGAAAGGCCAGTGCCAGAACCGTCCACACAGCGACGAACACCTGCCTTGGGCAGGTACCCATCTCCAACTCCTCTGCCCCCTCGGGGCTCCCCGCAAATCCCTCTTCCCCCCGCGGTGAGTTGCACCGCGAGACTCTTCCCCTTCAGCCTGCTGCGGGGCAGGACGGAACGGTCCCTCCGAGAACCGGAAGGCTCTTCTAGTCTATTGACAATGTATTAACAAGTCAATCGGGTTGGATTAACAACCGATTTCGTCGAGGAAGGTAGGATCGGGCCCTGTAAGGGGATATGGCTCTGGGGGAGCAGCACTTCCGGCAAAAAGGTATAGCAATGTATATATCGGGTCAGATATGTCCAGACGTCCATCATCGTTGGTATCGCAGGCATCCAGGCAATCGGGAGTGGTGCCGTCCGCGTAGAGCCAGGAGGCGGTGAAAATCGCATCGGCGAGATTGAGCGAGCCACTGCCATCTGAATCGCCACGGAGGAAATCGGGTCCGTCGCTGACGATCAGAAACTTGAACAGGGTGTCTGTGATGTTACCCGCAACCACGAGGTCGCTACCGACGACCTCGAACCCGGTCACTGCATTGTTGAGGGTCGTTGGTGAGTTGCCCATTTCTAAAAGCGTCATGTCAAAATTGAGAGGAAATCCGAAACTGGTGAACTGACTGATGCTGGTGATATCGCCAGAACTATCGACACCGCTCATCAAGGTGCCATCGGTAAGGGAGGCGATTCCGCCTCCAAGGTTGAGTCCGGATGTTTGAGGCGGAGTGATGGAGCCCAGCGGATTTCCCTCAGCACCCTCAAGCGCTTCCATGCGAAGAATCGTCACGGGATTGGCTCCGGTATCGAACAGTAGCCAGTCATCCTCGAAGGAGTCGTAACTGATGGCAGTCACATCGGGAGTGTTGGAAGGGAAAGAAGACAGGACGACACCGGTCAAAGGCTCGACGAAAGTGACCAGACTGCTGTTGACTCGACTTACCAGCAAAAGATCCATGATGGAGTTGTATCCAATTCCGCGAAGATTCGTCAGCCCTGTATCGATGGTGCGTTTCAGGTTCAGGTTCGAGTCGAGTACCTGGATTTCACCGGAGAAGGACTCCGTGACATAAAGATCATCCATCTCTGCATCGTAAGCGAGATCCCTGGGACGATTTCCCTGGAAGGGGATGTACGAGACCAGTCCTCCGGGCCCGTTGATGACGGAACAACTCGAGGATGCGATGTTGCTACCGACGACTCCCTGGACCTGATACTGGTACTCGAAACCGCTTGCGGTACTGGAATCCACCCACGAGGTGGCGGAACCCGGTAGCGTATCGACGATGGCGCCGTTTCGGGTGATTCGGATCGTGTTGTAGAACCCTCCGGCTCCCGGTCCGCAGTTGCGCCAGCTGAGATTGCTGGAGCCCTCACCGTCGGTGCTGCAGAAGAGGTCCGCGGGAGGTGTCACGGAAGGTTGTGTGCCATCGATTCGCAGCAGGTTTTCAGTCGTCAAGGCATACACATAAGAAGAGTTGTCCTGCCGTGCAATTCCCAGGATTGGCTCGTTTGCATCAACCGGCAAGGGGACATTTGTGCACTCCAGCTGGCCTGTCGATATCGAAAGCGTTAACAATTCAGAGACGGTTGCGTCGAATACATCTCCGTAGGTGAAATCGAGGAAGCCCTCGCCACTGACCATCCGGTATGCGATTCCAACCCCGTACCGAATCACGTCTCCTGGAATCGGCAGGGTAGATACGACAACTCCGGTGTTCGGATCAATTTCGACAGCAAGTTGATTGACCGTATCTCGAAGCCAGAGGTTTCCACTATCGAGGTCACAGGTCAGACCCGATGCGCTTCCGTTGATGCTGAAGGGAAGTGGCACCCCGATCTGAGCTCCCAGACGGTCCATCTGTACCAACTCGAAGGAGGTGGAGTTGAGGATCCAGAAACTGTCGGTCGTCGGGCAATATGCGAGGCCAGTACATTGGGGTTGGAACGAAGGTGCCACTGCGGGGCCGACCGGATGATCGATCATGTTGGCCAGTGCCATCGATGGCGGCGATTGAGTGGTGTTGTAGACGCAGATCTTGCCGCTGGTGCTGTCGATGGTCCAGACCGTTCCATCGGAGGTGTCGACGGTCAGATCCGAGCCGGTGGGGTTGCTTCCGCAGATGGGGGCCTGCGCTTCGATGGTGCCATTTTGTCCCTCGAGCGGGGTGCTCAGAAGGACCGATATGGTGACGGATACTGCGATCAGCAGCGCTGTGGGCAGTCGAAGTTCGGGGCACAAGTTCCTCATCAGAGTCCTCTCCGGGCGGATGATATCCAGCCCTGAGCCACTGCTGCTGGTTGCTGGCGGGAGCCAGACAACTTCCCCCCGCGCCCCGGAGGAAAAGTTGACGTACAACCGTTTGGATCACTCGCTGGGCAATTCCTGAACCAGAATCGCCTCTACCAGGATACCTGCCTATCCAGACAGAAATATCCTATGTAAACATAGATTGTAACGCTGGTGCCACATGCTGCAAGCACGATCAGGGATAGATCCGATAAAGCATGCGGGGAAACGGCACACATTCCCGAACGTGCTCTACCCCCGATAGCCAGCAGACGGTCCTTTCGACGCCAAGCCCGAATCCTCCATGTGGAACCGACCCATAACGCCTAAGATCGAGATACCAGCGAAAATCCTCCTCGGAGAGACCATGCTCCTGGATGCGCCCGAGCAATGAATCGAGGTCTTCCTCGCGCTGACCACCGCCGATAATCTCGCCATATCCATCCGGGGCCAGTACATCGACTCCCAGCGCCAGCCGATCATCCTCTGGATCCCGTTTCATGTAGAACGCCTTCACCTCCTGGGGATATCGGTGGACCAGTACGGGAGTGTCGTACCAGGAGGAAATTACTGCCTCGTCAGGTGCGCCCAGATCCCCTCCCCATTCGAAGGAGTGTCCCTCGGCATTCATCCGTTCGACTGCTTCCGTGTACGTGATCCTCGGGAACGGGAGTTGTACCTTTTTCAACCTGTTGGTATCGCGTTCGAGAACTTCTAGATCTTCACTGCGATGTTCGAGAACCCTCTCGACGATGCGACCGAGCAGGCTCTCTGCAAGTACCATCACATCGTCGAGATCTGCGAAAGCCATTTCCGGTTCGAACATCCAGAACTCTGTCAGATGGCGACGTGTTTTTGACTTCTCGGCGCGAAAGGTAGGTCCGAGGCAATAAACATCTCCCAGAGCCATGGCAGCGGCTTCCATGTAAAGTTGTCCGCTCTGTGTCAGGTACGCTTTTTCATCTTCGAAATAGTCGACTTCAAAAAGAGTACTCGTTCCTTCACAGGCATTGGGGGTGAAAATCGGCGCATCGATGCAGGTAAATCCCCTGTCATGCATCTCGTCGCGAATCGTTCGGATTACCTCATCTCGGATGTGCATCAAGGCGACCTGTTTACGCGAACGTAACCACAGGTGGCGGTGGCTCAGCAGGAAGTCGGGGCCATGCTCCTGTTTCGAGATGGGGTACTCCTCGGCAATGCACAGGCACTCGACAGAACTTGCGTGGATCTCGACACCTCCAGGTGCGCGATCATCCGCATTGGCACTTCCGCCGATCTCGATGGCAGATTCGTAGGGGATCTTGCCGATCTCGGTGAATCGCTGCTCGTCGAATTCGTCCCTATTCACAACGCACTGAACGATTCCGGAGCCATCACGCAACAGTAGGAAATGGAATTTCTTCGA
The DNA here is from genome assembly GCA_050256595.1 of Planctomycetota bacterium. Classification (GTDB taxonomy): domain Bacteria; phylum Planctomycetota; class UBA8108; order UBA1146; family UBA1146; genus UBA1146. Next base: position 16,431 of record JBBWWE010000172.1, on the reverse strand, counting down.
GGAGCGGCGGTTGTAGAGCCAGCCCTTGAGGACTACTTCAGTACCGGCGGCTTCGCGAAGGTCACGAACCCTGGTCCTCGTCATCTGGCTCCCTTCAAAAAAGCAACGGGTATCAAGCAACTACTGGTGTGTCGATGGTGTCCAGGGAAGGTAACCCATCAAGGAGCAGGGTGCCGATACCATCCCCCCGAATTCAGAGCTTCCAGGACCGCCGGAGGTATCCACTCGCCAACTTCTTCTCCTGCTGCCAGCAGACTTCTCAGTCGTGTCGATGAGATGTCCTGTGCTACTTCCGGAAGCGACCAGGAGTTTACCAGACGCCACCGGTCTCCATCCAGAAAAGGAAGGTGTTCTCTGCGCAAGACGGTGCCCGAGCCGGGGCGATGGGCCACGACCGGGATCGCCAGGTTCCACAGTTCCTCTGCTTCTTTCCATCGACCGATGAGAGGTACGTTGTCGGACCCGATCAGCCACAGTAAGAGTCTGCCTGGATGAAGATCAGTGAGAGTGCGGATGGTATCGATGGTCCAGGAAGGTCCTTCGCGGTCGAATTCGATCTCCTCGACGACGAACTGCTCTACCTCCTCGCAGATCAGTCGTGTCATTGCGAGTCGTGCTTCGGCCGGAGCATGGGCGGAATCTTTTTGGTGAGGAGGTTCCTTGCAGGGGACCCACATCACTTCCTCTACCCCCGGAAGTTCCAGCGCCGCGTGGGCGATGGCGACGTGTCCTTGATGGAGGGGATCGAAAACCCCACCCAGCAGCGCCAGGGGATTTGTTTCCTGTTGGGTGTCCTTCAGCCTGGGTCTCCTTGTCGAAAACCATGATTCGTGGCGTGGATTCTCTTCAGTGCTGCCATCGAAACCCCTTGGGGAGCAGTGGTCCAGTCTGCAGTGATGAACTCGTGTGTGTTTTTGGTATGAGAGCCGCCCCTGGACGTCTCCTGACCTTCGTTACGGTGCCATGCTCCACGAATCTGTTTGCCCGTTGTGAACGGTGACCTCGAAATTTCAGGTAAGACCAGTTGAGATCAGTTCATCAAAGCGTTGGGGCCCATCGGCAGTTTGAAGTGGATAAGCGTCGTCTCGACTACTTCCGCACTGGTTGTCACACAATATCGTCAGAAGTAGAATCTGCGGCTAGGCTTGAGGAACTGTTTGCTGTCGTTGACCGGTAACCATGATCGCCGGAGAAGTGTCTGGTCAAATGCCCCGGCAGATGGGTTACTGAGGTTGTCGGTCGGGTGCCATGGAGTTTGATTCAACTCGGGCCAAAAGGTCGCGAAGGAGCCCCACATGAGAACGTCGATCATCGGTGTTCCAAAAGAGATCAAAGAGCAAGAGCAACGGGTCTCCGTGGTTCCTTCTGGTGCCTTCTTGTTGATGGAGGCCGGGCATACCGTACTGGTAGAAAAGGGTGCCGGTCTTGGCAGTGGCATCACCGATGAAGAATATCTGGATGCTGGCTGTCAGTTGGTCGATGACGCTGCAGAAGTCTGGGCTCGTTCCGAGATCATCGTCAAGGTCAAAGAACCTCTTGCCGAGGAGTACCATTATCTCAGGCCAGACCTGGTCGTCTTTACCTACTTCCACTTCGCGGCCTCGAAAACGTTGACGGATGCCTGTCTTGATTCTGGAGTGGCCGCCGTCGCTTACGAAACCATCGAGGGCAAGAATGGCACCCTTCCCCTGCTCACCCCGATGAGTGAGGTTGCGGGCAGGATGTCCGTGCTGGCAGGGGCTCGGAATCTACAGCGCCAAAATGGTGGCCGTGGAGTGTTGCTTTCCGGTGTTCCCGGAGTGGAGCCGGGCAGAGTTGTTGTACTCGGTGGAGGTGTGGTGGGGGCGAATGCTGCCCGGATTGCCGCGGGGTTGGGTGCAAGGGTGAAGATCTTTGACATCGACCTGGATCGATTGCGCTATCTCGACGATACGATGCCAGCCAACGTCGATACCTGCTTCTCGACTCCTTTCGCGGTTCATGAGGCGGTTCAGCAGGCCGATCTGGTGATAGGAGCCGTTCTCGTGGCGGGAGACCGAGCCCCGATTCTGGTCTCCAAGGAATGGCTCAAGGAGATGCCTAACGGGTCCGTGATTGTCGATGTAGCTGTCGACCAGGGCGGCTGCGTCGAGACCTGTCGTCCCACGACCCACGCTGATCCGGTCTATGTCATCGATGGAGTCGTACATTACTGTGTGGCGAACATGCCGGGAGCCGTGCCGAGAACGTCCACCTTTGCCCTGACCAATGCGACGCAGCCTTACCTCCAAGGACTCGCGACAGAAGGTCTCGAGTGGTTCGTGAAACGTGATCCTCTCCGCGCCCAGGGTCTCAACATCTGTGGTGGTATGGTATTTCACCGTGGAGTCAGCAAGGCGTTCGAGTTACCCCTCCAACCGATCGAGGATCTACCCTCTATCGGGGGCACTGTCCGGTGAGCCTCGACAGAGGGGGGGCAGTCGAGACCTCGAGGGGAAACTCACACGCACTGGCGGGCTTGTACCAGCTCATCTCGAAAGATCTCGAGGCTCTGCATGGGTTTCTCCATGGAGAGTTCGCTTCCTCTGAACCGATCGTCAATGAACTGCTGGAACACCTGTCACGTTTTCAGGGCAAACAGGTGCGTCCCGCCTGCGTATTTCTGGCCGGCCGCTGCTTCGGAGAGATCGGCAACGATCACATCAAATGTGCTGCGGTGGTGGAACTGATCCACACGGCAACGCTGGTACACGACGATCTGCTCGATGCCGCACAGATTCGTCGCCGGGTCGAGACGATCCACTCCCGTTACGGTGATCGTGCAGCCATCCTGCTGGGCGATATCATCTATGCGCGTGGATTCGTGATCTCTACAGAGGTGGATGGTGCGGCCCGGATGCTGGCGGATTGTACCCGGGAGATCTGCATCGGAGAGATGATGCAGGTCGGCAATGCTGGGAATCTTGACCTCCTGGAAGAGCAGTACTTCGAGATCATTCATCGCAAGACAGCGATCCTCTACGGACTCTCCTGTCGGCTGGGAGCGATGCTGTCAGGAGCCAGCGAGGATCATGCGTCGGCGATGGAAGAATTTGGTAATCAACTCGGCATAGCCTTCCAGATCATCGACGATTCTCTCGATGTGATCGGGGATCAGGAGACGGTCGGCAAGTCTCTGGGGACCGACCTTGCCAATGGCAAGATGACTCTTCCCATCATCCGGCTTCGTGATGGACTCGATGCGCAGCAGAAGGAGTCCTTCTTGAGGTTGCTCAAGGATCATCGACAATCGGATGAGACTGATTTTCAGAACGAGGTGGTTCGTTGGCTCGAAGAGTATGAGATCTTGCGACAGGTAAGACAGCGGGCGCAGCAATCGGTGGCGAGTGCACTCGAGGTACTTCGTGGAGCCGCTCCCCAGTGCCCGGCGCGTGACCAGTTGGAGCAACTGGCACGGTTCGTCATCGAACGAGAACTGTAGGAGGTTGTATGACAACCGACGACGATCTTCCTCTCTCCCATACCGATGAGCAGGGCCGGTCCAGGATGGTGGATGTCGGCGATAAAGAAATCACCGACCGTCGGGCCACCGTCGAGGGCTTCATCCGCATGAAACCTGTGACTCTTCAGAAAATCATCGACGGCGATGTAGAGAAGGGAGACGTGCTTTCGGTAGCACGTCTTGCTGCCATTCAGGGGGCCAAGGAGACGGCGGGGCTGATCCCGCTTTGCCATCCCCTGCCGCTCGATAATGTGCAGGTGGAGATCGAGAATGGTATCGAAGGTGAGTTAAGCACCATCCGTATGACGGCCACGGCGCGTGTTCAGGCCAGGACAGGCGTGGAGATGGAGGCATTCATGGCTGTTTCCATCGGCCTCCTGACGATCTATGACATGTGCAAGGCTGTTGATCGAGGCATGGAGATCGGTCCGATACGGCTGATCGAGAAATCTGGTGGGCGAAGCGGCGACTGGGTTCGTTGACCGTAAACTCGGGGAGGAAATGAGCGATGGCTCAGATCATCGATGGCAAGGCGAGGGCGAAGGAACTTCGCAAGGATTTGAAGAAACGCGTTCATGCCTTCGCCCAACAGACCGGATACGCACCTGGACTCGGAGTGATACTTGTAGGAGAAGACCCTGCCAGTGCAGTCTACGTTCGTAACAAGGAACGTGCCTGTGAGAAGACCGGCATCAGGTCTTTTCACCACCAGTTACCCGAAGATGCATCCCAGCATCAAGTCGAAGAGTGCATCGACAAGTTAAATGCAGACCCCGAAGTCCATGCAATCTTGCTGCAATTACCTCTGCCCGCCCAGCTCGATGCCCAACCGCTGCTCGAACGGATCTTGCCTGAAAAGGATGCGGATGGTTTCCATCCGATCAATGCCGGACGACTGTCTGTCGGTCAACCCGCATCTGTTCCCTGCACTCCACTCGGCTGTGTTGATCTCTTGCGATGGTCCGGTGTCGAACTCGAGGGGGCAAACGCAGTGGTGGTGGGAAGATCGAACATCGTCGGGAAACCGATCGCTCAATTACTCCTCGCCGAGGGTGCTACCGTGACCATCTGTCACTCGAAAACACGTGATCTCGCCGAGCAGGTGGGAAGAGCTGAGGTGTTAATTGCTGCCGTTGGACGTCCCGAGATGATCCGGGGAGATTGGATTCGTCCGGGCGCCGCGGTCATCGATGTCGGCATCAATCGTCTCGAAGACGGATCGATTGTCGGCGATGTCGAGTTTGAAGCGGCCAGCGCACGGGCCGGCTATATCACTCCTGTGCCAGGAGGAGTCGGTCCGATGACGGTGGCGAAACTGCTCGAAAACACGCTCGAGGGAGCGATTCGACTCGATCAGCACAAGTTCCAGGCGTAGCGGAGGGCACTTGCCACAGCCGACCAACCAGATCCACAAATTGCCGCCATTGCTGGTCGAGCAGATTGCCGCCGGGGAAGTGGTGGAGCGCCCCTCCTCGGTGGTCAAGGAGTTGATCGAGAACTCGCTCGATGCTGGTTCCTCGCGCATCGATATCCATCTCGAAGATGGGGGTAAGCACCTGATCCAGATCACCGATGATGGTCAGGGGATTGCTCCCGACCAACTTCCGCTGGCCCTCGAGAGCCATGCCACATCGAAGTTAAAGGAAGTGGTCGATCTGCAGTGCATCTTGACGCTTGGTTTTCGCGGCGAGGCGCTCAGTAGCATGGCTGCGGTAGCGGCTGTCGAAATCGCATCGCGTTCGGCAAACCAGGACTCTGCGTATCGGGTCGTCGGGAGTCAGGGTCAGATCGAGCATCAGACTCCCCTTGCCATGAGGCCTGGAACCCGGGTCTCGGTTCGAGACCTGTTCTCGGCTGTACCTGCTCGGCGTCGATTCCTCAAATCCAGCTCGGCGGAGGTCGCGCGCTGCTCCGCAGTGGTGAAGAGCATTTCGTTGTCGCATCCGACCGTCGCTTTTTCTCTCACCCACGACGAGCGGACGGTGTTGCGCTACCCGGCAGATCAGACCTTGCTGGAAAGAATCTCGGAGGTTCTTGGTTCCGAAGTGGCCAGCCACATGATCCCGGTGACCAGTGACGACTCCGTGGCAGGTTGGATTGCCCGCCCCGATCTCCAGCGTCGCAACTCGGATGCGATCTACACCTTTCTCAACGGCCGGTATCTGAAGGACAAGGTGCTCCAGCACGCCGTTAGAGAGGGTTTTCGTGGCTTCCAGATTCCCGGTCAGTTCCCGATTGCGGTGGTGGGCATAGAAGTCGATCCGGCCGACGTGGATGTGAATGTACATCCTTCGAAACTGGAGGTCCGATTCCGCGATCGAGAGCAGATCCATCGTCGCATCCGTCGAGCGGTACGCGAATCACTGGAGGCGGCCGGTTCGGTGCCCGAACTGCCGCTCCAGAGCGATCCAGTTGCAGATCGAGAAGTGAACCAGCCAGCACAACCTTTCACTGTTTCTTCCGAAGCCGATGACTCCGAAGTCCCGGCTCGCGGAGTCGAGGGATACTCAGCTGGAGTCGACTCCACGGAAACGATGGTGATGGCGACCGACTCGACTCTGGTTTCCGATTCGGTGCGTGTTTTTCAGGTCCGCGATTCGTTTCTGGTTCTGGAGGAAACGGACGGCTTGCGCATCATCGACCAGCACGCTCTTCACGAGAAGATCCTCTACGAGCAGATCCGCGACTCCTGGCAAGAGGGAAACCTCTCGCAGGCGTTACTGGTTCCAGAACCGGTTCCGCTCGATCCGGAACAGTGGTCCCTGTTTGTCGAGTATGCCGATGCACTTTCTGAACTGGGGTTGCAGGGCGAGGAGTTCGGCGAGGGAGTTGTGCTGGTGAGAACGGTACCCCAGGGTTTTGATGGCCAGGCTCCTGCGGATCTATTGCGCAATTTGCTGGTTCGATTCGAACCGGTGAGTCATGCCGGGGCGGAACAGCCGGATATTCGCGAACGCCTGCTACAGACGATGGCGTGCAAGGCAGCGGTGAAGGCGGGCCAGCCTCTTTCCCGGGAAGCACAGCAGGACCTCGTGAAGGGAAGAGAGCGGGCTTTCCAGCCCTGGAACTGTCCCCACGGGAGACCCTCGGAACTGTTCATATCCTGGCAAGAACTGGAGCGCCGCTTCGATCGCAAATGATCCAGTTGGCTTCCGGCCTCGGTTTCTTCGTGGTACTTGTATGGTGCTTTTGAGTCAATCAAACAACGTTTCCCCAGCAGAGGTATCGATGCAATCCAGGGATGAAGAAACGGGTCTTGTGGTGATCCTTTGTCCCGGTCTGACGGGGCCATCGCGGCGCAAGATCAAGGATCGACTGGAGTCCTTCGGCGGTGAAGTTACCGCTGTCGAGGGAACCGGGCGCTTCTACCTGGAAGTGCGTGGTGAAGTGGCCGCGATCCAGAGTCTCGTGGTCGAATCATGGCCGGGGGTCGAGAAAGTGGTGTCGCTCGGTGGAGAGTTTCTTCACACCGCTGCCGATCCCGATCGCGTACCTGAGGGTGTCAATGTGGGGTCTGTCTGCATCGGCGCTAGAACCTTCAGCATCATCGCTGGCCCCTGTGCCGTGGAAGACGAGCAGCGGGCGGTGCGAATTGCCAGTTCGGTTGCGGCGGACGGTGCCGATCTGTTTCGTGGTGGTGCCTACAAACCGCGTACCTCCCCTTACGCATTTCAGGGTCTCGGAGATGCGGCCTTGCAAATTCTACAGAAGGTACGAGCAGAGTGTGGTCTCGGAATCGTCACTGAAATTCTAGATCCACGGGATGTCGAGAAGATTGCAGGCATTGCAGATATGCTTCAGGTCGGCTCCCGCAACATGCACAACTATTCACTGTTGAAGGAACTGGGCCAGACTTCGATACCCATCCTGCTGAAGCGAGGGTTTGCTTCTTCCATCGATGAGTTCCTGATGGCGGCCGAATACATCCTGTCTGGTGGTAACAGCAACGTTGTTCTCTGTGAGAGGGGAATCCGCTGCTCAACTGCAACCAACAACGTTGTGCTCGATCTGGGATCGATTCCCGAGTTGAAAAAACGGACACACCTTCCGGTACTGGTCGATCCTTCACACGGTAGTGGTGATTCTTACCGGGTTCCTGCTCTTGCCAGAGCTGCAGCGACGGTCGGGGCCGACGGCATCCTTGTCGAGGTCCATGAAAAACCTGAGGAGGCGCTCTCCGATGGTGCTCAGGCGCTCACTCTTGATCAGTTCAGAGAACTGGTGCCCCAGCTACGCGAGATCCGCGAGTTGCTCGAAGGCCACGGCAGTGGAGTTCCCGACGATCTGGTAAGCACCCCGGGTGGGGAGGATCTTTGAGCCGACCGGCTTCCAGCAGGCTAGCTGGTTTCGAGACCCGGGAACTGTGTCCCGGTTCTTTTCTTCACACACGCCGGGAAACCCGCCGAAAAACGAGCCATTTTCGCGTCTCGTGGATCAGTGATCTGGGTCCGTCGATTGCCAAGCTTTGCCTGGTTCCTGCTTGCTTGCTCCGAGGGTCGCGATCCCATCCTTCGATACGAGCGATCAGTCGTCGCACCGAAGAACTGTGGGGTTTGTCGGTCGGCTGTGGAGTAGGTCGTGCTGGAATGAGGCACGTCGTCTCATTGCACTCGGAGTTCTGCGAGGATTCGCGCTTGCCGGGTTCGGAAACCGTTTTCGAAGATGCCATCGATTTTCTTTGCGAGGTGATCCAGCAACCACATCTGGTCGAAGATCTATTTTGTGAAGAGATGGTTCAAAATGAGGCTCTTCAGCACAAAAGGACCATCGAGGGAAGAATCGATGACAAGAGATCATGGGCGATGCAAAGATGCATCGAAGAAACCTGTCCGGATGAACCGTGGCGATTTCATGAGTACGGAACGGTAGAAGCGCTGGAGACAGCGACCCCCGAGACGATCACCCAGTTGTGGAACCAGATGGTCACGACCGCGCCGATGCAGATTCACTTCAGTGGCGACATCGATCCGGAAGTTTCTGCTGCCCGGTTGCTGCCACTGTTCGAGGGCAACGCTCCAGAATTGAACCAGCTAGCAGATCCATTTCCGGTGCAAGGAGCCCAGCAACCGCGCGAGGTCACCGAGTACTTTCAGGTTCAGCAGGCGAATCTAGTCATGGCTTTGAGAACCTCGACTTGCTTCGGTGATCCTCTCCATGAATCGATGCTGGTGGCCAACGGTGTTCTGGGTGGATTTCCTCATTCGCGCCTCTTTACCCAGGTGCGAGAGAAGGAGAGCCTGTGCTATTCGGTGAACTCTCATAACGACGGATCTTCTGGTTTGCTGCTCGTGAGTGCGGGAATCGATGTGGCAACCGCGCCCCGAGCCAGGGAGAGCATCCTGGAACAGATCGAGGTGGTTCGTCAGGGCGGGTTCAGCGATGAAGAGTTCGAGATGACTCTCAGTGCCTGGGATTCCCGTTTGAGAATGGTCCAGGATTCTCCCGCTTCCCTGGCAGAGTTCGATCTGAATTCGAGACTTTGCGGCCGCGAACCAGATCTTGATACCCTGAGGAGTCGAATCGCTGCCGTGACAAGAGACGGAGTCGTGGAAGCAGCTCGCCGACTCGAACTGGATCTCGTTTACTTGATGGCTCCGGAAGAGGCGTCATGACATGGACCGGTGAAGAACAGACCCTTGTAAACACCACCCTGGGCGAGAGCGTCATCGAGCGTACTCATTCCAGTGGTGCGACCGTGGCGTTTTGCCGCAAGCCGGGATATCTACGCCGTTACGCTTGCTTCTCGACCCACTTCGGTAGCGTTGACGATCGCTATCGAATCGATGGTGGAGAAGAGATTTGCTTGCCGGACGGTGTTGCACATTTTCTCGAACACAAGATGTTCGAGGGACCTCATGAGGATGCTTTTCAGCAGTTCAGTCGGCTCGGCGCGATGGCGAACGCCTTTACCAGTTTCGTCGGAACCACCTATCTCTTTTCCTGTACCGACCACTTCTATCCCTGCCTCGAGCATCTGGTCGACTTTGTCCAGACTCCCCATTTCACCGCAGAGAATGTCGAGAAGGAAAAAGGCATCATCGGTCAGGAAATCCGCATGTATGCCGATCATCCCGGCTGGCGCGTCTACTTCAATTTACTCGCGGGTCTCTACAAGAAGCATCCGGTCGCCAAGGACATCGCTGGGACCGAGCAGACGATCGCCGAGATCACACCCGAGTTGCTCCAGCAGTGCTGGGCCGCCTTTTATCATCCATCGAACATGATCCTGTTTGCTGTTGGAGATGAAGAGGAAAACGAGTATTTCGAGGCGGCGGATCGACTGCTGTCAAAGAGGGAAATGGGACCTGATCCACAGATCGAGAGGATCCTGACCCAAGAGGATGCAGGACCCGCCCGCAAGGAGATCCGTGAATCGATGCAGGTGGGTCGGTCGAAGGTGCTTTTTGGCTGGAAAGACATCCATCCGGGTCTCAGCGGGCAGGATTTGATGCGCAAGGAACTGATCACCGAGGTAATGCTCGAATGCATCTTTGGCCAGAGCAGTGCCCTGTTCGAAGATCTTTACCGTCGCGGATTGATCGACGATTCGTTTGGGGCTTCTTATCAAGTCCACTGTGACGTAGGTCACAGTGTCGTCGGTGGTGAAGTTTCTGAACCGGAGAGTCTCATCGAAGCGGTTCAAGAAGGGATACTACAAATTCGTAGCACCGGTGTTGACCCCGGGGATGTCAAACGCCAGTGTCGATCAGCGATCGGCCACCTGCTGAAGGCATTCAACTCGCTCGATCACATCGCAGGTAACTATTGCGGCGCCCGGTTTCTTGATACCAATCCGTTCGAGGTCGTCGATCTCTTAGCAGAGGTGACCGCGGAGGATATCGACCAGCGATTAGAGGAGTACTTGCTTCCGCAAGAGATGTCCTGTTCGTTGGTGGTTCCTGGCTAGGAAAAGTGGGGATACAGATGCAGCAGCACTGGAAAATTCTGGTCTGGTTGGTGGCGGGGGTTCTGGTCGGGCTGGGTTTGCAGCAGATGACAGAGGCTCCGGGATCCATCGGAGTCCAGTTTGCCGCTGATCCGGTGACAGTCGATGGCACTGCAGTCGGGATCCAGGTCACGCGGGTGACGACCCAGTTACTTCCCAAGGGACGGAGTGCCTCCGAGAGCCTGCAAGTAGGAGACGTGATACGACGTCTGGTGATCGATGCCGGGATGTCAGATGAGGCAGGAGTCGATACCGTATCTGCAGAAGTTCTGACAGACTTTCTGGCCCGGGAAGGAGCCGGAGGCGTCGCCACCATCGAACTGCTCTCCGGTAACAAAAGAAGTGCTCTTGTCGCGCTGGATCCCGATTCGAGTCGATCCACCTGGCTGGCACCGTTCCGCTTCCTGGCGGACATCTTCATGCGGCTACTGAAAATGCTGATCATGCCGCTGGTTCTGACATCGATCATCACCGGAGTTGCGGGGCTCGGTGGTGGTTCCGACTTTGGCAGGATGGGCCGTCGCACTTTCGGCTATTACGTCACGACTTCTTTTTTTGCAGTGGCACTGGGCCTGATCCTCGTCAATCTGATCCAGCCTGGAGATGGTGCACGTCTGGGCCTCTCCGTCGATGCTGATTTCGGCCAGCGAAGTGAGAACTGGCTCGACATTTTGAGGAGGATGGTCCCTGAAAACGTTTTCGGCGCCTTTACCGGCAACGGAAACATGTTGCAGGTGATCTTCTTCGCGCTGCTGTTCGGTTTCTTCATCACCAAGGCACCTGAGAAACCGAAGAAAATTCTCACTGACCTGTTCGAGGCCGCCTTTGACATCGTCATGAGGATGGCTTCCTGGGTGATGAAGTTGGTCCCGTACGGTGTCTTTTGCTTGATCGTCAAGGTGGTTGGAGAGACCGGCTTCGATGTGTTCCGGCCTCTGGGCGCGTACATGCTCACCGTGATGCTGGCGCTCATTATTCATGCAGGTGTGGTTTTGCCGCTGTTGCTGAAAGTGGTGGGGAAAATCTCACCGATTGCATGGGTGAGAGCGATGAGCCCGGCATTGATGACCGCGTTCTCCACCTCGTCTTCTTCACTGACTTTGCCAACAACCCTCAATACCCTCAAGAAACGTGGCAAGGTATCGAATCGCACCTCCTCGTTTGTCGCTCCGCTCGGTGCCACCGTCAACATGGATGGCACCGCGCTCTATGAGTGCATCGGAGTGGTTTTTCTTGCCCAGTACTATGCCAGTGCCGGTAACTTCGAGTTGACCCTGAGTGCCCAGGTGACCGTGGTGATGGCGGCATTCCTCGCCTCGATCGGAGCGGCAGGAATTCCATCTGCGGGTCTTGTCATGATGCTGACCATTCTGAGTGCCCTGAAGTTGCCGCTCGAAGGGGCGGCGCTGTTGCTGGCGGTGGATCGTCCGCTGGATATGTGCAGGACCACGGTCAACGTCTGGAGCGATACCGTCGGCAGTGCCATCGTTGCTTCTCGAGAAGGGGAGACGGGTCTTGCAGAGCCAGGATCCGATCAGCACGCCCCCTCGTGACCAGGTTCGATACGGTCCAGCACGTAGACGTGGTATCTTGTTGATCCAGTGGTGGCGAAGCCCACGAGAGGAGTGTTTGCGATGGCCATTCCGGCGACTCAGCTCAAAGTCGGGCAGGTGATCAATTTCAATGACCAGTTGTGGGTTTGTGTGAAACTGGAGCAGAAAAAACTCTCCAAGGGTGGTGGAGCTGTCCAGGCGAAATTGAAGAATCTTACCCGTGGGGATCACATCACTCACAGATTTCGCTCGGCAGACAAGGTCGAGACCGCGTTTCTCGACAAGAAGGACTGCGAGTACCTGTATCCGGAGGGTGAAGCGTTCGTCTTCATGGATACCGAAGACTACGAGCAGTACCAGTTACACTCCGATTTCGTCGGCGACCTGATGCCGTTCGTCAAACATAACGAACACGTTGTGGTGACCTTTTACGAGGGCAAAGCGATCTCGGTCGATCTGCCTGCTGCAGTGGTGCTGAAAATCACCGAGACTGAGCCTGGTTTCAAAGGAGATTCGGTCAACAACGTCTTCAAACCAGCAACGCTGGAAACCGGTCTCAAGGTGAAGATTCCCAATCACGTCGCTGAAGGTGATCTGGTCAAGATCTCGACAGAGAGTGGCGAGTTCATCGAGCGCGTGAAGAATAAGTAAGACGCTCCCGTAGTGCTCGCACCCCCTTGCGGAACTGATGATGGCCCCCCATCGAGGGGTGTCGAATGTATCCCGCCTCGAATCCGAGCCGTGCCAGCACATCCTGCGAGACACGACCGATGGCAACCGGTTCGGCATCGTCGAAGATCTTCATGAAGGCCTCGAGCACCTCTCGCCCAGCTTCCTGTTCGGTGCGGGTCGGTTTGCGATTGGTCAGCGCTTCCTCCTCACGATGTGGATGCCAGGGCACGGCATTCCACAGCACCAGCGTGCTGTCACCGGCGATCTCCCCCCATACGGTGGTGGCAGATCGTTCCTTGTAAGGTTGCTCACGGGCAGAGGAACGTTGCAAGATTCGTCCCTCGGTCCACGGCAGAGCCTCGGGGCCGACGATCAGGTTCTCACCGGTAAAGGGAATGCCTGTGAATCGGCAGCCGGCCCAACCACAGGCTTCTCCGACCAGAACAGCGCGCGCCCCCTGGTGCGCGAGCAGATACTGCCTCAGGTTCTCGGTGCGGATTTCGGGTGCATCAGGGCGGTCCAGTTCGTGATCCTGATCTCGCCATGGATTGAAGAGACCGGTGGGTGCGGGTTTCTGGATCAGTTCCAGCAACCTGTCGATGCGGGTCTCGAAATCAGAGTTGCTCACGGATCTCCTGTCGCATGCAAAACACGCTACCTCCCGATTTGAGAAACTCACCGGTCTCGATTTCGAGCACCTGAAAGCCGTTTGATTCGATTCTCGATCTGGTAATGGGAGCTCCCGCTGACATCAGTACATGACTCCCGTCAGGGCACCAGAGGTTTCCCGCCAGCACTTCCCTCGCCTCCAGGCCATCGACTTCGATGAGATTGTTGAATGCAGCTTCGAGTAGCGTCCGTCCGGGATCGTCGAAGGCAGCCGGGACGTAGGCAGCACAACTCCCATCGAGGAGCGCCAGTGCTGTATCGAGATGATAGAAGGTGGGATCGGGAAGCTGGAGGATGGCCACATCGAGATCGAGCATCCTGCCCACTTCCTGATGGCAGGCGAGTTCGCTGCGAGGCCCGATTCCGCACCAGATCAATGCTTGACCGGGATGCTTGAGAGTGTCTCCGTTTCCCTCCCAGCATCCCTCGATGTCGCTCGTGATCTCCTGGCAGCGAATACCGATCTGTTCGAGGGTGCGCCGATGAAGTTCACTTTCTTCGGTTCGGTTCGGGTGGTTCATTCGGCCGATGATGGCGAGCGGATTACCGTCGGCGTCGCTGGTGACAAAAGATGGGTTGGCGGTGAATACCGCATCGATCAGATGCTCATGCAAATCGAGCAGGTGAATCGAGAGTCCGATCGATTCGATAGCGTCGGCCAGGCCGATCCATTGCGACAGCGCCAGCTCCTTGTCGATCGATCCGATCTGTCCTTCCATGTGTGCATTTCGAACATCGATCACATCAAAATGATCGGGAGAGCACAGCAGTGCGCCAGTGACGGGTATTTCAACCGGAACCGGTCGGGATACCCGAGCGCACCACTGGTCGGCGCAGGCGATCGTGATCGAGGTCACCGTGGCACCTCCAGCAGCAGTTCGCGAGCTGCTGCGATGGCCTTTCGATGCAGCGAGGGGAGGCGATCTCCCCGGTCGATGGGAATCGTCGATACCCCCTCGGGAACCTCGCCATTCCACTGATAGAGAAGCGGATAGATCTCCAGTCTTCGGTAGGTGATGGCGTGACGGAATCGATCGCCATGACCGAGCAGGAGTGGATCTTCGATGCCGAGCCGTTCGAGTTGCTCGCGGGTCAACTTCTCTGCGTCGACTTCAGGTCCGGTGAGTTGCACCAGCGGTGGCCCTCGATGTCCACCGAGCAGTTCGCCCTCTCCGGTCCAGACGAGAACCTGCTGTTGCTGGACCACCACCGCAGAAGCCCACCACTGTTGTTCGGTAGTTCGCTTCTGGCGTGGTTGTGGCCATCGGGTTGGTTGTCCGCTGAGTCGAGCCTTGCAGCCGCTGGCCATCGGGCAACGCTGGCAGTCGGGAGAGCGGGGAGTGCAGATCGAACGACCCAGATCCATCAGAGCCTGGTTGTGATCGCCCGGATGATCGACATCGAGTGCATCGCAGGCCGCCTGCTGAACTCGTCTTCGACCATCTCCCTTGCGCGGGTCTCCATCGATGGCCAGGTAACGACACAGAACTCGCTCGACATTTCCATCCACCACCGCAAGCGGTTGGCCGAATGCGATGCTGCAGATGGCTGCCGTGGTGTATTCACCGATTCCTGGCAATTTTCGGACCCGTTCGGGATCCCGGGGGAACTGGCCGGCGTGGTCGTCGACGATCATTTTTGCGGCCTTGTGCAGGTTTTGTCCACGCGAGTAGTAGCCGAGTCCTGCCCATAACTCGAGCACCTCATCTCGAGGAGCTCGCGCAAGGGTCTGCACGTCGGGATAGTTTTCCATGAATCGATTCCAGTAGGGAATCACCGTTGTCACGCGAGTTTGCTGGAGCATCACCTCGGACAGCCAGATCGCGTAAGGATCTTTCACTCCCCGCCAGGGCAGTTGCTGGTGAGATTGGCGGAACCAGTCTCCGACTGCCGTGGTGATCTTACGGACCATCGTCAAATCCTCCTGCGATTCTTGACCACCAGGATGCTGGCATCTGGCCACGGATTCACTACATTCCTTTCATGAGCAATAGTTTCGGAGAGTACCTCCGTATCACCACCTGGGGCGAATCTCATGGCCCTGGAATCGGCGTCGTGATCGATGGCCTGCCGGCCGGGATTCCCGTCTCGGTCGAGACGATCGCTCGTGACCTGGCCCGGCGCAGACCCGGAGGCGCGCTCGCATCGGCGCGCAAGGAGCCCGATGCGCCACAGATCCAGTCCGGACTCCACGACGGCAAGACGCTCGGCTCGCCACTGGCCATCTGGATCGAATCGGTCGATGCGCGCCCTGCAGATTACGACCAACTCTCAGAACTCTATCGACCGGGCCACGCAGACTTCACCACCGAGGCTCGCTACGGATTTCGCGATGCTCGCGGGGGCGGCCGCGCCAGTGCCCGTGAAACGGCAGCGCGTGTTGCTGCTGGATCGGTTGCTCGAGCGATGCTCTTCAGTGAATACGGAATCGAAATCGTCGGCTGGGTCGATGCCATCGGGACGGCCCGTGCCGAGGTGAATCCGGCCCTCGTTCAATCGGAAGAGGTCGAGGCATCCGTCGTGCGCTGTCCCGTGACCGAAGCCTCCGAGGCGTTCATCGAACAGATCGAGGCTGCCCGTGATGGAGGTGACAGTCTCGGTGGTTGGGTTGCAGTGGTGGCGCGTGGGGTTCCCGCCGGCTGGGGAGATCCAGTCTTCGGCAAGGTGAAGGCACTGCTGGGATCGGCACTGTTGTCGATCCCTGCGGCGATGGCGATGGAGATCGGCGATGGGATCGCTTCAACCTCAAGAACGGGAAGCGAGAACAACGATCAGATGGTTCCCGGTGACAACGGAGGCATGAGGCAGGAAACGAATCGCTCCGGCGGATTGCAGGGTGGCATCACCAGTGGTGCTCCGCTGTGGGTGAGGGTCGGATTCAAACCCACCTCCACCATCAAGACCGCCCAGTCGACGATCGATACCTCGGGAGAGGCGGTGGTCTTCGAAGGCAGTGGTCGTCATGATCCTTGTGTGGTTCCCCGCGCGGTTCCGATCGTCGAGGCGATGATGGCACTGGTACTGGCCGATCGGATGCTGGCAAGACGCGCAGCACCTCCGGTGAGTGAATAGGAGTTCCCTTGGCATGGATCGATCATCTGTCCGAACAA
>JBBWWE010000171.1:0-2081 GCA_050256595.1 Planctomycetota bacterium | reverse complement strand
GCGTAGCCACCATCCTGGAGCATCCGCGCCATCGTGAAGGTTCCAGATGGCAGCGGGTACTGACCTTCCGGCTGGGTTTCACCCCAGCCGCCATTCTCCCAGTTGTTGCGCACCAGCGAGTGACCGCAGTGTAGCCCCGTCATCAACACGCAGCGCGAAGAGGCGCACACCGGTGCGCCTGAGTAGTGCTGCATGAAGCGCATCCCCTCGGCAGCGAGGCGATCGAGCCGGGGTGTGCGGATCTTTTGCTGGCCGTAACTGCCCAGTTCCCGGTAGCCGAGATCATCGGCGAGGATGTAGACGATGTTGGTAGGTTCGGGACTGGTCCCCTCCACCTCGGACAGTTCTCCGGCAGTGGCGAAGCACAGTAGCGAGATCAGTAGAGAACCGTTCATCACCAACTCCTCATTTCACAGGGTCTACGGCCACAGCCAGGCGAAGGTGGCTGCGGTGACGAGGCTATACAAGATACCGTCGAAAACGAACTTGATCGTCACCGACCAGCGAGCTGCCTTCCAGATGGAATCATCGATTTTTGGTATCGCATAGCCCAACAATGCAACGGTGCCAGCAATGCGGAATACTTCCTTGAAGGTAGCCCCCGATTCGACCGTCATCGTGCTGACGTAACCCACGACCACGCTGATCAAAATGCTGAAGGCAAACCAGAGCACCAGAGTTCTGCCCATCGCCATCGGGCCAGTGGGGATTATCGTCATGAATCCGTTGGGCCCTTGGTTCATCTTCTCAACAAATTCGTCAGATCCCATTTCCTTCATCGATGTACAGTGCGGGAAGGTATACATACCTGGGGAGATGTTTTGAGCTCGTAGAGCATCACGGACCGCTTCTTCACCAGGAAGGACAGAGTAGTCTTTGCTGTGCATCTGAATCACCATGTGCAGGATGGAACTGGTGATAAAGACGAAGACCGCCGAGAGCAGGATCGGTAACCACAGGCTGGAGAGTGCTATCATTCCTCGCCTCCTTCCTTTGATCAGGGTACCTTGCTGGTTGGCTACTGCTATCCTGAACTAGGGGACGTTGAGGATCTCGAGGGGAGATTTCGTGCCATCGGTCGTCATCCTGTGTACCGGAAATTCGTGTCGTTCCATCCTCGCCGAGGCTCTCTGGCGAGAGGAGACCCGTGGTCTGTGGCGTTGCGCATCGGCCGGAACTCAACCTACCGGCACTCCTCATCCGTTGGCGCTGGCGGTACTGGAAGAGGACGGTATCTCGGTCGAGGGATTGAGCAGCCAGGCGGTGGCTGACTTTGCCGGAGAGCGGTTCGATCTTGCCGTGATCGTCTGCGAATTCGCTCGCCAGGAGTGCCCTGTTTTCCCGGGTGCGCTGCGCACGGTTTACTGGCCCTTCCCCGATCCCGCCCAACATGCTTCCGGCGGGGAGGTCACCAAGGTGGGACTGCAGGTATATCGTACCGCCCGCGATGCGATCCGGAGGAGAATCCAGCACCATCTTGTCTGTGTCGATCTGGAACAGCGATTGAATCGGGTCATCGATCAGTTACCCGGTGATATCCCTGGGCCGAGGAGAGATGCATATCGAGCACTGGTATCTCGCTGCAGTATCGCTCTCGACGAACCCGATGCATGGAGCCAGTTACCCACCATCGTTGCCGAGACGATGGGTGTCTTCGGATGGGATTGGAACGGTATCTACTTGCTCAAAGGCGTGGTGCCTCAGCGCCGTCTGGAACTTCTCCATGCAGCGGGGCCTCCGGTGTGTAATACACTCGAGGAGCAGCCGCAGGCTCAGTCGAGCGGGATGTGTTTCGATGCGGTACAGCAGGGAAGCATCCTGGTTGCCGCCGATGTATCGAAGTGGCCCGGCTACGTTTCTTGTGATACCGACAGTGGACTCAAGACGCGAGCCGGAATCGCGCGGCCGATCCTCGATGAATCAGGTGAGGTGGTTGCGGTGTGGGATCTCGATTCGAGGGAAGCGGTGAATCCAGCCGATGCGCTGTTGATGGATGCATTGATCGAAGGATATGGCGCCAAAGGTCCGCCGCGGAGAATTGGATGAATCAACAAGAAGCGCCAACGATCCGGCTGTCCCAG
>JBBWWE010000170.1:0-2780 GCA_050256595.1 Planctomycetota bacterium | reverse complement strand
CGATCAGAAAGAAGAAAACGTCGAGGTTCTCGCGCATCGATGCGGATGTGACCTTCGGTGGCATCGGTTAGCCGGATATCGATGCGAATCGAGCCATCGCTGAGGCGTCTTGACGCGATCGAGGGATTGCCTTCGGGAATGAACCGCGGACCTGTCGCGATGAGGATCAGTGCGAATGCCAGCAACAACGGAACCAAGGGGCGCTCGCTACGGGGTTCCTGGATGGCGCGATGCCATAAAAGTGTACTTGCAACGGCACGCCGACGGGCGACGCGGGGTCGCCACATCGGCAGCAATATCCACAGCAATCCCAGCAGTAGCATCAACAGCAGCAGTTCGGGATGAGCCAGTTCGAGGATCATCCCGAAAGCACCTCGAGGGGACCTCCCTTTTGCAGCAAGGGGCGAAAGAACAGTTCTTGCGGAGCCAGCGCATCGATCCGGACGTGATAACCGCCTCTCTTCTGCAGCCAGCGACGTAATTGCTGTTCGAGTCTGGCGAACTCGGCTCGATATCTTCGGATCGCAGCGCGGTCGATGGTCCCTGTCCAAGTCGGTTCGCCCGTGGCTTCCAGTTGCACGGAGCCCCACGATCCAGGAGAGATCTCCTCGGGGAGTAACGGAGCGATCCAGATCGGTTCGCCAAGGCGCGAGAGTCCATTCAGTTGTGTTTCGATGTCATCGATCACGAGCCGATCACTGATCATCACGACGCGACCGCGGCCTCCGGGAGGGGTTTTGATGGCGCGCAGGGTGTTATCGAGAGAAACCCGTTGCCGATGCTCGATGTCCACGGCTGGAGTCGAGATGCGGGCGCTGTCTCCATCGATGATCCATTCGCGCCAGGGATCTCGATTCGATCGGGCGACCAGTTGTAGCAGTTCTCTCAGCCACCGGATCGCTCGTCCACGTGGGCCAAATTGCATCGACGGACCGCCATCGATGATCACGGTCAATGGTTCGGCTGAATCGTCGCGATACCTCCGTGACCAGCGTTGACGGAAGCGTAGCCATGCGCGTAGGTCGAGTCGTGCAAGATCATCGCCTGGGCACCAGCGTTCATGACCATCGAACTCCCCGCTTCCGGCACTTCGTGATCCTCGTCCCGTTCCTGGAACTCGACCATGGATGGCACCTCGCCAGTGCAATCGAGATGCGACCCGCTCGATGAAACCAGAGGAGAGGGCGTTGGCGGCGGTCACGGTATCCTCCAGGTCTCGACCACACCCCAGGGGCGAGCGATTCTGACTCGATTGCCCTCGACCCGGGGTGGAGGTTGCACCCAGTGGACCGGGCGATAGTTGCCATCCGCGGGAGCCTCGGTCAGAACTCGATGGTCGGTCCCGGTCTCATCGAGTAGCCATAATCGGTCTGCCAGCAACAGCACGTCATCTCCCCAGCGTCCGAGAGCCGCCACTCGAAGGTGAGGTCGATCACGCTCGTCGGGAAGTGGCGGTGCAGAGATCTCGCGCACAGCCTCACCGTCGAAGTGTGCCAGCCACGTCTCGCCCAGTTGCTGGCCGAGAATGATGGTTCCGCTACCCGTCGAGATCAGTTGATAGCCACCTTCTCGCGGTAGGGCATGGACTGACTCCCGGGTCACCAGGGTGGTGCCGTGAGCATCGAGCACCATCCACCGGCCGTCGTCGTCGATGGTCGCTCCGGCGAAGCCCTTGCTTGCCAGTTCATCGATGGGGACTTGCTCGACTTGCTGTGTATCGATGACGAAGACATCATCTGCCAGCAACAGGAAGCGAGATGTACCATCGGAGGCGGTGGTTTCGATCAACCGAGGTGTCACCTCATCGGCCCAGGGAAGTTGTGGCTGCACAGTAGCCATCGGTAGTGGCGCGAAACCACCGACCCCGGACAGTGGCGGTTGCAGCAACTGCTTCCACCACAACGCTCGCGCGGCTCCCGCTTCGAAGTAACCGACCAGTCCGGAGTCCGTGACAACGACTCTGTCGGCGACTCCTTCTGTCACCAGCAATCTCTCTCCTTCGAGAAGCAGCGGTTGGGGGGCTTCGATGCTATCAATCGCAGGCCGCGAGGCGCTCGGCTGCAGTCCATGGCGACGGGTGCCCTCCAGGATGAGGTTCGTGGTTGGCACCGGATCCGGTGGGATCACGATTGTGCGCGAGGGAGTTCGCTCGACCGGTAGTGCTTTCGGGGCTGGAGTCGGAGCTGTAGTCGTGAAGAAACCGGACACGCCGGCGACATCCACCCACCACGCGCCGTCGTCGGTCCCTCGGAAGTCGATCCAGCGCATGAGCGTGGAATCCCGTGCCCGCCTGACGGCAGCCTCGCCAAAGGACTGCATCGCTACAGCCATCTGTGGTGGCTCCGATGCCACGAGTAGCAGTTTCTTGCGGTCGGAGATTCCAAAGATCTCGGCCAGGATCGAGTTTCTGGGCACTCCATCGGCGTCGATCAACGAGTTACCGTCACTGGCTACCAGGTCAAGAATCACTTGCTCCGGTGTTTGTTTCGTCTCTATGACCTGCAATGAACGAGCATCTCCCCGTAACCACGCGCCATCTGTGATGCGAAGCGCGACCAAGGTGTCTGCTTCATCCACACCATCGCGACGATCCGTCAGCTGCCAGCGATGGAGAAAGTAGTGCTGGTCGGTGGGTGGGTGTCCCGGCCTTCGGACTGGTTTCCCGGCGACACTGCCGAGCAGCGCTCCGGGAGGTTGCCTTGACGGGGCCGGAAGAAAATCGATGGGATCACTCACGGTCGAATCGATCGGTGGGTGCCATCTTGCCTCGATGCCGTGTA
>JBBWWE010000169.1:0-9621 GCA_050256595.1 Planctomycetota bacterium | reverse complement strand
TAGAAGTCGACGTTCGGATACAGGTTCCTGTCGATGAAGTAGGAGTCACTGAGAGCAGCTTCTTCGAGACCTCGTGCAATCTCGAGTAAAGGATCCTGTACTCCCAGGTGATCGAGAAGACGATCACACGCCTCCTTGATGATCTTGGCTCGCGGGTCATAGTTCTTGTAGACGCGATGCCCAAATCCCATCAGGCGAACAGTGGAGTTCTTGTCTTTCACCATCTCGACAAAACGATCCACTTTATGACCGCTGCTGTGGATCATGCTGAGTTGTTGGAGAACTGCCTGGTTTGCTCCTCCATGGCGCGATCCCCATAACGCGGTGATTCCGGCCGAGATGCACGCATACAGGTTGGTCTGGGCACTACCGACCATTCTCACCGTTGCGGTGGAGCAGTTTTGCTCGTGATCAGCGTGCAGGATCAGCAACAGATTCAGAGCTCTCTCCACCTCGGGGTCGACGTGGTAAGGCTCCGCAGGTACGCGGAACATCATGTGAAGGAAATTACCGCAGTACGAGAGTGAATTGTCCGGGTAGATAAAGGGTTGGCCGATGGATTTCTTGAAGGAGAACGCCGCGATGGTTCTCACCTTGGAGAGAAGCCGACAGACGGTGAGGTTGATGTCATCGTCATGCTCAGGATTATCATTCTCCATGTAGAAAGTCGAGAGTCCAAGAACCATGGCAGAGAGAATCGCCATCGGATGTGCAGAGGAAGGGAACCCGTCATAGAAGTGACGCATGTCCTCGTGGATCATCGAATGCCGTCGGAGGTCCTGTCGGAATTTTTCGTACTGTCCCGGGTCGGGGAGATCTCCGTGAATCAGAAGATGGCAGGTCTCGACAAAATTTGAGTTCTCGGCGAGTTCCTCGATGGGATATCCGCGGTAGCGCAGGATTCCTTCTTCTCCATCGATGAAGCAGACCGAACTTCGGGTCATACCAGTATTGACATAGCCAGGATCCAGCGTGATATGTCCGCTCTCCTTGCGGAGATTGCTGATATCGATCGCCCGCTCACCCTCGGAGCCGGCAACCACGGGGAGTTCAAATTTCTGGTCCCCGAGCTGGAGAATCGCTTTCTCCTGTTGCGTCTGCTTTTCGGTCCCCGTCTTCGGGTCCATTCCTGATCACATCCATCCGTCTGCGCCGGTGAGATACCGGATCTTTTCTTGCAGCACCACACCGGATCCGGAATCGACCCTTCCGGGATTGCTCGTCCAAGTGTGCTGTAAGGGCCAACGGGGTTCCGCGGAGAGAGGCCAAACCGTCAAACCAGGACCGTTGCCATGGATCTTCAGTGAGGGTGAACCGTATCCGAGGGACCCTGTGGGTCCGGCTTGCGATCATCAACGTAAAATGGCCCGGGGGCAAGCGGTTACACCAGATAGGGATGGTTCTTCGAAAACGACTCCGACTCAGTTGCGCGAAGGCAAAGTCTGGTCGAGTCCGTCGAACTGCCAACCATCGAGAGAGCGAGCGATGGGAACTCTTCGCCCCATGCCAAATGCCTTCGATGAAATCCGAAGGATGGGAGGCGACTGCCTCCTCTTGTGCTCACTCAGCTCGATCAGCCCGACCACCTTTTCGATCACCTGAGGCGAATTTCCTTGCAGGAGGATATCGGTGATCGACTGTCGGTCTTCGACCCATGACTTGAGGATCGCATCGAGTTGATCGTAGGGAGGAAGTGAGTCCTCGTCTCTCTGATCCGGTGCCAGCTCAGCAGAAGGTGCCTTGTCGATGGTGGATGTGGGAATTTTCCCGGCAAATCGCTCCAGTGAGGCGATGGCATAGATGTCACGCTTGCTGACATCGCCCAGAGGGGCCAACCCACCACACATATCACCGTAAAGAGTGCAATACCCGACAGAGAGTTCGGACTTGTTGCCGGTCGCAAGCACCATCGCTGCGGACCGATTGGCGATCGTCATCAGGATCGTCCCCCGGATCCTCGCCTGGAGATTCTCCTGGGCAACTCCCCAGTCCCCTTCTCCCAAGACCGGCTCCAGTCCCTCGCGCAATGTCCGATAAGTCTCGACGATAGAGATCAACTCGAACTCGATCCCGAGACGATCCGCCAGTTCTCGCGCATCTTCGACGCTGCCATCGGAAGAGTAGGGCCCGGGCATCCCGACACCACAAACGTTTTGCGCACCGAGCGCTTCGACGGCAAGCAACGCCGTCACGGCGGAATCGATGCCACCGGAGAGTCCGATCACCGCCTTCTCGATGCTGCATTTGCGAAAATAGTCTCGAATCCCGAGCACGACGGCCCCGACAATTTCAGAGACCTCCTGCTCGGGTGTGGCCTCTTCAAGATCGGTCACGGACTCGCCAACGACCCGAACCTGCTCGACAAAAGGACAGAGCGCATCGATGGAACCATCCGGTTTCGCCAGCAAACTACTGCCATCAAAGATCAACTCGGTATTGCCTCCGACGAGATTCGAGACCGCAACGGGAACACCCAGTCGTTGCGCCTGATCGATGAACAACTGCTGGCGGACTCCTATTCTGCCCCGCTGAAAGGGGCTGGCCGATGGACTGAGAATGATCTCCGCCCCCAGTTCGACCAGTTCCTTGCCAGGATCTCGATCATAGAACGGTTGACCGGGGACCTCGTCGCTCCACAGATCCTCGCAGATGGCGATTCCTATCTTCTGCCCAGCCACCTCGAACAGTCGCACCTCGGTTCCCGGTTCAAATGTCCTCGCCTCATCAAAAACATCGTAGGTGGGAAGCAAGATCTTGTCGGCGTAACCGATGATCTTTCCTCCATCGATCACGGCCGCACTGTTGTGGACCGAACGACCCGAACCCGGGGCTGAAGGACGAACCGTCCCCACCACCACTGCAATTTTTCCCGTCAGCTGATCGGCGAGTTGTTCGGTGGCTGTTTCCACTGCAGCAACAAAATCGGCCCGCCCCACCAAGTCCAGTGGTGGGTATCCACAAATCGCCAGTTCCGGAAACAGCACCAGATCAGCACCGGCTGATTCTGCCTCGGCAACTGCATCGAGAATCCGCCTGACATTGCCAGCCAGATCTCCGACCGTGGTGTTGATCTGTGCGAGTGAAACGCGCACGGGAGGTCCTATCCCATCATCCGGAAACCGCCATCGACATAGATGACTTCACCGGTGATTCCACTGGCAAGGGGGGAGAGCAGGAAGGTAGCGGTATTGCCCACCTCCTCGGTCGTCACTCCCCTGCCGAGAGCCGCCTTCTTCTCGACTTCGCCGAAAATTTCCGAGAACCCGCGGATTCCCCGGGCGGCAAGGGTCTGGATCGGTCCCGCGCTGATGGCATTGACGCGAATCCCTCGTTCCCCGAGATCCGCAGCGAGATAGCGCATGCTCGCCTCCAGGCTCGCCTTCGCCACACCCATGACGTTGTATCCCCTGACCGCACGCTCTGCCCCGAGATAGGAAAGGGTGATCATCGAGGACCCCTCCTTCATCCTGCTGGCCGCTTCCCGCGCCAGACGAGTAAAGGACCAGGAACTGATGTCATGGGCCTTCAGCCATCCCTCACGAGAGGTGTCGATGTAATTGCCCTCGAGGTCCTTCTTGTCGGCAAATCCGATGGAATGGACCAGGAAATCGAGTCCCCCCCACTTCTCATCGACTTCCTTGAATAGCGCCTCGATCTGGGCATCGTCACCCACGTCACAGGGCAGGAGAAACTCTCCGTCGACCTGCTCGACGAGCGGGCGGACTCGCTTCTCGAGCCGCTCTCCTTGATAACTGAAACCGAGACGGGCTCCTACCTGGTGGAGGACCTGGGTAATCCCCCAGGCGATGCTTCGATCATTGGCCACACCGAGGACCAGCCCCTTGCGTCCGGCCATGCAGTCAGCGAAGGACATCGGATCTCCTTTCGGGGCCAGAGCCCGCCGGAATCGTAACCGCAAGCAAGCCCAGAAGGGAGCCATCCCGTCCGATGAAGAACGCCTCCCGGAACCTCTACGAGGCTCCGGGAGGCGTCAGACGAACCGGATCGAACGATTCCAGACTAGAGTCCCGCTCCCTTGGCATCTTCAGATCCATCGCCGGTCTCGGAAGCCTCGGTCACCGTTTCGGTGAACTGATAGATCTTCAATCCATCATCAACGACGGACATGCGCGCGGCGGCCCAACCGAAGTACTTCCTGAACAGATCCGATTCGGGAATGTTGGAGGGGTCGAACAGAAACAGCAGACCTTCCTGCTGGCTCATTTCCGGATTGAGCAGCGGCAGGATCCCCAGTAGCGGTCGCATGATATCCGCCACAGCCGCAAGCCCATCGCCGGTGTTCTGTAGCGAAATCGACAACCCCTGGGTCGCCTTCACCTTGGACAGGATCTTGGCGCTACTTCCCGAGTCACCGAGATGCGCTCCCCCCTCATCATCGGCAAGACGTAGCATCTCCTGGAGCGCGTCTTTCGACATCGAGACGAGAAGCCAATCATCCTCGAAGGTCCAGGCGGGAACGAACTGAGGTCCTCCACCGGCAAACTCGGGGGGTACGTCACCGAGCGGGTCGAAACTCCACACTTCACGCCCCTGGAACTCCTCAGTCTTCAGCGCAGGACCCATCATCTCGGGTCCACCCAACTTCTTCATCGCCTCATCCCAGGGACCACGATCGCTGATCTTGATGCCGAAGTTGAAGGCGAAACTATCTCCGAAACCGCCGCCCATCATCATCGCCATCGGATTCGGCGGAGGAGCATTAGGATCAGGAGCGGGCTGGAAGACCAAGAGAGATCCTTCCAGGGAATTGACGATCTCCTTGATATCAATCCCGGTCGCCATCTTCATTCCCTCGAGCGTGGCATCCATCTGCGCGCGCATCTCTTCCGGGTCGGCGCCCTCGATGGTGGAACCAATATCCACGCCGATATCGAAGATCTTCGAGAAGTTGAGGCGGATGATTTGAGCTGAAGAAGCCTCGGCGGGAATCACCGGAGGCCAGGTGATGTCACCATTTTGCTCGGGAAAGAGACCGAGAATCCCAGGCCGCCCCTTCATGGCAATGATGCTGTCGAGACCGGTGCCCGCTTCAGACTGGTAGGACTTGGAAGCGAGCCCCCCGATCGCATCGAGACCTAACGCCGAAATGATCTTGGATGGAGTCGGACCACTTTCAGGATCGTCCTGTGGGTCGAAGCCACCGGCCACCCTGTCGAGCATGGGAGTCAGATTCCACAACGCATCCAGGTTGACGTAGAAAGTGGAACTGCCCCTGCGCAGCGAGTTTTCGGCTGCCTTGTAAATGGTCGTCGAGCCGAAGCGCTCTCCGACAGCAGTATCGCCGGTGGCGAGGTAACTCTGGAGGCTCCCCTTGTTGGTACTCACGACATGGTGATCCTCGAACTGACCGACGTATATGCCCACCCCGGGCATCATTTCCACTCCGGTGAACTCGATGTCACCGATGGCAAAACTGGCCGGGATCGCCATCTGTCCATCCGCCTCGAGCGCTTGCTGAAGCACTCCGAGCATCTTGCGGTGTTCGTCTCCGAAGTCGGCGGGACCGTGGAAATCGATGAGCAGGTTGGGCATCGGCATAGGCATGTCCGGATCCACCCGATACCCGATCCCCATCACGAACTCACCGGTCATCTCGTTGTACATACGACCGAGATGCTCCCAGACCATCTGGAAGTTTTCCTTGGACTCCTCAGTGCCCTCGAAGTTCTCACTCATCAATGCAGTAAATCCCGCGGTGAGACGTTCGATCGTCTCGGTGACCGAAGATTCCTCCATGAATCGGCCCAGATCCGAATCCTTGGTACCACTCAGGCTCTGCTGCCAGTCATCGACGCTGTAGACGATCACCGTGTTCTTATCGAGCGCCTCTTCTCCCGCTTCCAGAGCGGTCGAAAACCCAAACAGGGCCGTCGAGACGAGTGCGAGAAAGATGTACATCCTGGATGCCATCGTGATATGTCCTTCCATCGGTCCGGTAAGACCGTGAACCCGGGGATTGCGGGTCAATCTCCGGGTTGATTCTTTTTCGGGGGTGGCAGGTAGCGCACACCCGTGTTCGGTTGACTCTCGTCGAACAGGAACGCCTCACGGCGATCGAGAAAGAACTTCACCTGATCCAGTGGGATCGCGAAGTTCAAACCCTCCGACTGCAAAATTTTCATGTTGGTGACACCAACCACTTCCCCGGCCTCGTTGAAGAGGGCACCACCCGAGTTTCCGGGATTGATGGGGGTTGTGGTCTGGATGTAGCACTGGCCCTCGAAGGAACGATACGGATCGGAGATGATCCCCTCGCTCACGGTGCGTTCGAAGCCTCTCGGGGTTCCGACCGCAAAGACCTTCTGGCTGCGATCCAGTGAATCAGCGGCGGCAAACTTCACCGCCCTGAGTGACAGACTTTCTGCATCGGGGATTCTCAACAGGGCCAGATCGAGGAATGGATTCATGGCGACGATTTCGACGTTCTCGATCTGCTCCTTGCGAGCACCTCCCTCGGCATCATCGAGATACACCGTGAGCTGGATATCGCGCTCACCTTCGACGACATGGACGTTGGTGACGACCAGTCCATCCTCACTGATGATGAAACCACTACCGAGTCCTCCCCCGGCCATGATACGGACCACCGAACTGCGAGCATTGCGTTCCGCTTCCTGGAGCGGCAGCGGTGCGCCGTCACCGATGCGGTAGATCCGATCGATTTCGGAATCGCTATCGACCTCTTTTCCCTCGAGAAGGCGAGTCCGAGAGATCACGGAGCGCGTCGGGAGTTGAACGATGGTCGGACCGATGTCGATGAAAAGCCGATCAGCGTCCTCCTTGAGGACGGTCCCGGTCACGGATCCTCCCCCGATCAACTCGACCCGTTCCTGAGTGGAAACGACCACAACCTTGTCATCGGTAGCATTCATCCCGGCTGCCAGAGGCGGTGTAAAAGCCACAACACTCGCCAGGATCAGGCACGAAAGAGCCATTTATTGTCTTTCCGTCGAGGGTATCGGTCCCATCAGAAGATCTCCGGGAAACCGTGATTGAATATATTGATCCCGGAGGCGATCTTCTGCAAGGTTCAATGACAACTTTGGAACCATCAAATATCGTCCAGCAAGGAGTACCTTCCATGATGATCTGGCCCATCGACCGACTGATGATCAGCGCATGCGTCCTCACAATGCTGCTATGCAGTGCAGATGCAGCGGCCCAAGAGCAACGAGACGGTTCGTTCGGATTCTCGGACCTCAAGGTCTTCAGACTCGGTTCGGCGGGCGGCCCATGGCACGTCACTGATCTGGATGGGGATGGCGATACCGATCTGACGGTCTGGGTTGGTGAAAAAGGTGAGTTGATCCAGTTCTTTCGGGATCCGGACGCCACCGGTTTCACGCATAGAGATGGCGGCAACACCCTGGTCGATCCAGACGGCTGGCGCAGAGAAACGATCTCGGTCCGCGCCAATGTCGATGCCATCAATTCCGGAGACCTCGATGGAGATGGGCAACTCGACCTGATCCTCAGCTGTCCGAACGCAAACCGTATCGAGATCCGTTGGGGATCGGCGAACACTGACCGTTTCAAATCTGAGCAACGAATCCGACTGCGAGAAATCGCCCGTGGAGACAACACCATCGATGTCGATCTCGATGGAGAAAATGCCGTGTTACGCATCCTCTCCAAGGAAGGTATCCACGAAGTGAGCGGAATTCGACGCAGCGGAGCTCCCGTGATCGAAACCCTCCCGGGTACTTCTGCGGGTCCCATTTCGCTGGTACGAGGAGATCTGGATGGAGATGGAATCGATGATCTCCTGACCGTCAGCGGAGCCTCGTCTGACCGGGCCTTCCCGCTTCGTCTTCGTCCAGGAACCTCCGCGGGCTGGGGACCGGAAATCTTGTTCGAATCGGAAGATTCTCGATTCCTCGGGCTGGCCCCGATGCATCAGGGCCAATGGCTACTGCTGGGCGACCGAGATCGTCCGATTCTCAGGGGCATGAAGGTGGCCCGCGGTCGTTCAACCCAGTTACTGCCCAATCCGGAGATCTACCCACTGTCAGCCGATGGTATCGGCAAGGGCTCGATGGCGGTGGGTGATCTGGATGGGGATGGGGATCCAGATCTGGTCATCACGGACGCAGAAAAATCACTACTGAGGCCATTCTGGAACGATGGCGGAAAACTAACTCCAGGTCGTCCATCACCGACCCTGAAGAAACCGACCGCTGTACTGATTCACAATCAAGAGGTGATCGTCACCAGTTCGGAAGAGGGAGGCGCCGGTAAATCGGTGCGGGAGGACAGCGGTTTTTCCTTTCCCGCGCTGCTCGATGATGTGGAAACAGAAAATCTCATCGCGGTGGCATCCAGTGTCGCGGGTGGACCCATCTTGTCCCTCCATAAACTGGAGAAACGCACCTTCGAGTTGCGATACCACGACTTGCGAATGACTCTCGAGTCAAGTCGCGAACCCTCTGCTCTGCATCTCTTCGATAAAGGATCGAAGCGGCCGATCGTCGTCGTCGAGATCCCCTTCGAGACCCCTCGCTTCTATCATCTCGGTGAAGAGAAGTTCGAGTCGATCCGCACGCCGGCAACCGTGGAATCAGGTGGAAGTGTCCAGGCCGGGCCGGGGGGAACCCTGCTGGTGGCTCGCGATGGTCGTTGCCGGATCATCTCCGTCGACTCTCTGGAGGCGAGCGTCGAACGACAAATCGATGCTCCCGGAGGTTCTGCTCGTGTCGTGGCGGCAATGCCCGGCCGATTCGATGAGCAATCCACAGCGAGCATCGTGCTCATCGATGCTGGCCAGGGGATGATCCATCTCTCCGATGGAACGGAAGTCTTTTCCTCGGTGGAAGGCCCGTTCAAGAAGGTGCGCATCGGTCAGGCAGTGGATCTGGACGCTGACGGCATCGATGAAATCCTGATGATCGATGATCGCTCCTTGATGGTGGTGCGTCCTGGAACTCAGGAGTGGAGATTGACGGAGGTCTTCTCCCGTCGACATAGCGAGGAAGACGGTAGGGCCACCGCATTCTGGCCAGCAGACCTGAATGCAGATGGCGAAAGCGACCTGGTGGTGATCGACGGAGTCCGGGGAGAACTCGAGATCCTTGCCGGAGAAGCAGACAATTTCCGCCCCGCTCTTCGCTTCCAGGTGTTCGAAAAGAAAGTCTTCAGGGGCGGCGGCAGAGGGATCGAACCGCGTGCTGTGATCGCTAGCGATCTGGACGGAGATGGTTCCGTCGACGCGGCGATCCTGGTTCATGATCGACTCATCATCTACCTCCAGAATTCCGCGGAGAAACTACGCTGATGATGGAAAATGCCTCTGCCCCCACCTGGCTACTGGAGGGGGATCTGATCGAATCCACCGGGCGCGCTCGATCACGTCTCAGGATTTGTCGTGAAAGCGGCACCATCCTGGAACGGGGTGACCTGCCCGGAGACCCAGATGTCACCTGGGGCGAGGGTGTGATCGTGTGCCCGGGATTCATCGACATCCATGTCCACTGCCGCGACGATCCGGGCGGCTCTCAGCGTCACAAGGAAGACTATTCCAGCGCCAGCGAGGCGGCCATCCAGGGAGGAGTGGTACTTGTCGGGGACATGCCCAATAACCCTGAACCGCCCTGCGACCTGGAA
>JBBWWE010000168.1:0-1806 GCA_050256595.1 Planctomycetota bacterium | reverse complement strand
CTGACCGGTGCCGGAAAAACTCGCGTGCTCCATGAAATCAGTACCGAGTTCCCCGGAAGAGTGCTCGATCTCGAGTGCTATGCCGGCCATCGCTCATCGATTCTCGGAGATGTCGGCATGACTCCAACACGGCAAAAGACCTTCGAGAGCCTGTTGGTTGGCGCCATAGAGCGACTCGAAATCGATGCTCCATGGGTGCTCATCGAAGGAGAAAGCCGCAAAGTGGGGGATCGACAGATTCCCGACAAGTTGTGGCAACAGATGCGGGTGTCTCCGCGGATAGAACTGGTTCAGGATATCGACACACGGGCCCGATTGCTGGTCGAAGAATATCGAACCGAGACGGACTGGCAGCCTCTCATCGTTCGACTGGAATCACTGCGAGGATACGACCCGCTCGGCTCCAAGGGTGTCGATGAGGTGCAGAACCTGCTACGCAGCGATCAGCCGATCGAAGCGGCGATCATCCTGCTCGAGCGCCATTATGACCCCCGGTATCTCCACGGCAGCGAACTGAAGGACTATCGATTCAGCATCGATGAAGCGTCGTTGGAAATGGCGTGCCAGCAGATTGTCGCAAAACTGGAAGATCAGGGCCGCGGGGCGCTTTCGGAAAAGCGACCGTACGACAGGAAATGAACGATCTCTTGCTGGGTGCGCTTGCGCCAGAAGACAAATGTATGTGTTCCGGGCAGCACGATCCTGTCGGCACACCCTTCGATATAAGTGCAATCGATGGGAACCATGACATCGTTGGCCGCCGCAATGACACCGGTCGGAGTGGCAGGAAGAGTGTTTTCAGGCAGTGGACCACCACCACGATCGGACAGTTCCTTGATCGGAACGACCCATTCCCCGAGCACACCTTCGAAGGTCCGCGCCACCGGCGATCCCTGGTTGGGAGGAGAGATCTGTACCACTCGCATCACCCCGGGGATTTGTGGTGTCGTGGCCCGCACCGATATAATCGCTCCGAGGCTATGGCCAACCACGTGAAGCGGCACCCCAGGCTGCTGAGCAACGAGTTGCTCGAGGTGCTCTCTGAGTCCAAGTGTCAGATCGTCGACGTGCTTGCGTGTCGATGGATAACGGTACTCGAGCACCTCGAAACCAGCTTCCTCGAGAGGTGAACGAAGAGGCCACATCGCCCGCTGGGTCCGGAATAACCCGTGCACGACGAGCACCCGTTGTTTGCCATCAATGCGCACGTTCTCCTCCAGATCGTCGAGCGAGACACTGGCACAGCCACTGGTAACAACAAGGCCAGCGAGAAGGACTCGAACCAGTAAACCCATCAATGGCCCCCTTGAGTTGCTGGAGTTGCCAGCGGGAAACTTCTGGATGCTAACGCCGCCATTGGAACCTTCCAACCAGCACGCAAGCAAATGCCTGAATGCCCCTGCTACGAGCAGCGAGCACTCGGTTCGGTGATCGGGTATTACGCGACAATTTCCTGCCTGGGATAAAAGAAATGGACCTGAGGGGGTTCGAACCCCTGACCTCTGCATTGCGAACGCAGCGCTCTCCCAGCTGAGCTACAGGCCCGTTGTTGTGATCACGAATTGCTTCAAACCAATCGATCTCGATCGAAAGTTTGTCCCTGCAACGAGATCAATGCTTATAGGGATCAGCAGGTGAGTCGGCAAGGGATTACGCAGAACCCTCTTCCGTTTCGATGCGATCGAGTTCTTTTTCCAACTTACGGATTCTGTCACGAAGCTCCGGAAGTTGGGAGATGAGGGTGTAAATCTTGCGCATTTGACGAGCATCGTCAGCGGGAAATCCCATGATCACTTGATCTCCCTC
>JBBWWE010000167.1:0-7199 GCA_050256595.1 Planctomycetota bacterium | reverse complement strand
CTGTACTGGGTGATGGATTTATACGCTGGTGGAGCCAGTGGAGTCAGCCAGCGGTCTCATGAAGCATCACTTGCAGCGGAATCTTCATCATGGGGCGGGATCTTTTTATAAATCTGTTCCAGGAATGAACCGGCCTTGAGCTCTTCCATGGGTCTCCATCGACCTCTGGCAATACGGGATTGAATCGCCTCGTTGCTGTAGTTTGCGCTGGTGATATGGCGGCCGTTGACGGTGAAGATATGGATTCGGCCCTGTCTCCCGCGAATGACGATGGTCGACTCCTTGCGATCATGAAACAAATCCTTTGGATCACATGCCATCAAGTCAGAGATAGCAGCCGAGGTGGGGCGATCAGGATCGTCAGATCTTTCCTCTGCATGCTGTGTTCGTCGCTCGGATCTTCTACGTAGGGTTTTGAGATGTGCTCTGGATTCGATCAAAGCCTCCACGACCAGTTCTCTTGAACTCTGGAGCGAAGATCTCTTGCCGTCCTTTGATTGCGAAATCAGTCGATGCTGTAGTTGGTTCAGCGACGAGCGAAGCGACGAAATCCACCGGGAGAGTATTGAACGGGTTCCTGATCCTACAAGTGAAGCGAGATGATGTGGGGGAGGTGTGTTTGAAATCAGATTCAGTGAGTAGCGAGGGATGTCTCTGCCGGCGCGTGACTCGAGGACCAGTGCGGTGATCGAGAGGAGATCCGGATCTGAATCGGGCATGGGTAACGGGAAGCCTCCTGAAAGAAGAGCACCAACCGGATGGGCAAAGAGAGATTCGTTGAGGTATTCCGGTAGAACATCGCCCAGCAAATCCGCTTCGCTTTGCCATGTGACCACCGGCCCAGGACTTTCGCCGTAAAGAAAATCGATCTGTTCGTCTTTGGCTTCGATGAGTACCGAAGTGAGGTTTTTCCACAGAGGAACTCCAGTGGGTGACCAGCCGATGAGAACCGAGTGATGATCAGGCGGCATCGAGTGCTCACAGATGGGTGCATTACACCAGTAGCAAGGAGCATGACCGGATCGGTGCCCTAGTGCTTCCGTTTCACCCTGGATTCGTAGCGAGTCCACCTGGGCCAGAAGTGCGCTGGCAAAATCTTGCGAATCGGACAGCTTGTTGCCATCAAGTCGTACTGGAACCCGTAGTTGTAACTCGATTTCATCGGGGAGCCCATCCAGGGCGTCGGGCCTGTCTCGGGTCAGCAGAGCTCTCACAAGGCCCACCAGACGCCTGTGGATCGATTCTGCAGCACGAGAGCGATGCGGTTTGTTGCCAGGGGCATGGTCGTTATCAGCCGGAGTCATGTGGTTTTTCTCCTGCTCTGATCCTAGGGCAAAGGAGGTGCCGCGTCAGCCTTGAGATCTCATCTCTGTCCTACTAGGGTGATCACAGAAGGGGATGATCATGCGCCAAAGAGATGATCTGCAGCACCTCAGGCTATTGCCAGTTGGTGCTAACGCCCCAGTTGACCGCCCATCAGTTTGCCGGTCCATCGGTGCGGTCCCGCTACTGCTGGCTTTGTTCTTTCACCTGTCTGTTTCAACGGTTGTCCTCGGTGGCGATCTTGTCGCCGATCTCGTGTCCACGGCTACTCGACTGAAACTCACCGACAAGGAAATTTCGTTTTCCATCAAGCTTCCCGACGGAACTCTCATTGAACATCTTGCCCAAACGACCAGGGCTCCCGCCTCGTGCATGAAACTTGTCGTTGCCGCTGCCTGCCTTGATCAGTTGGGCCCTCAGCACCAACTCCAGACCCATTTGATGCGAATGGGTTCGATACGAGAGGGTGTACTGGAAGGGGATCTTCTGGTCATTGGAGGGGGCGATCCGGCCATCTGTGGCCGTGAGAATAAGGACGATCCATTGTGGGAACTGAGGCCCTGGGTCGAGCAGATTCGCGCGCAGGGAATTGATCGGGTTCGGGGCAGGATTCTCGCGGATGCTCGTTATCTCGAAGGCCCAGGGGTGCACCCGGATTGGCCTGTGGAGCAGCTCTCCAGGTGGTACTGCGCTCCTTCTGGCGCTCTTAATCTTAACGACAATTGTATCGATGTTGTGATCGGTCCAGTGATCGAAGGCGATGTCCAGATCCAGATCCGGCCTCCACAGCCTCTTGTCTCGTTGCGTAACAAACTCATCCCGTGCCTCGATAAGAAGGATCATCTGTATCGGGTGGACCGGCGAGGAAATGGCTGGGAAATCGTCGTCTCCGGGAAGTTCTTGACCACCTCGGGTGCTCGAACCGAATGGGTTAGCGTTCCCGATCCAGCTGACGCATTTGTCAGTACATTTCTTCAGATGTTACGTGATTCTGGCATCGAAGTTTCTGGCCGGGGACTCACGGACGCCTCCCACGCGGTTCCGATCGCCACCATCAAACATACCATTGCTTCTCGATTGCCGGTGATGCTGAAAAGAAGCCAAAATCTATATGCCGATGCGCTGGCGAGAGTTTTAGGAAAAGTTCGAGGTGGTGATGGTTCCTTTTCTTCAGCGGCAATCGAGTTGAATCGGTGGCTCGACAAGCGAGTCATGGATACAGCAGAGGTCGTCATCCGTGACGGATCTGGTCTCTCACGCAAAAATCGTCTCACGGCAAGCATCTTGCGTCAGGTGGTGGAACTGGGTCTCGAGGCACAGTGGGGCAGTATCCTGTTCGATTCAATGCCGCTTGCTGGCATCGATGGCACCCTCGATAAGCGTCTCGCCCAATCGCAGTTAAAAGGCAAGGTGCGGGCCAAGACCGGCACCATCCGGGGTGTCGTCAGCCTGGCCGGGGTGCTCGACAGCGAACAGGGGCCGGTACCCTTCTGCTTCATCTATCATGGCCGCACGGGTCGAACCTCCGCCGCCCGTGACTGGCAGGATCG
Source organism: Planctomycetota bacterium (assembly GCA_050256595.1). Classification (GTDB taxonomy): domain Bacteria; phylum Planctomycetota; class UBA8108; order UBA1146; family UBA1146; genus UBA1146. The sequence goes on along the minus strand of JBBWWE010000167.1, from coordinate 4,326 downwards.
TTCTCTGCTAAAACTCCACAAAGTGCTCCTGCGTGACCATTCAGGCCAGAATTAGAACTGGCACCCCCCTGTAAAATCTTCTTTACATGTGTGCTGGCCGTGCGAACATTTAGAGATCCCAGGACCCAGGTCCGCGCCTGAAGAGGAATACACCTTGGACGTGCCGGAGCATGCACGAAAAGGGAATTCGACGAATCCCGCGTCGGCTTCTCAGCAATTATTCATCCGCGATCTTGCCGGAGAACGTCAAGTTACTCTGTCTGGTGATGCTGTATCCATCGGGCGTTCGCGTGATAACGACGTCGAGATTGAAGACATTTCATCTTCTCGCAGACACTGCTTCCTTAAGAGAATCCAGGGACGCTGGCATATCGAGGATCTGCGTAGCAGGAATGGCACCATGGTCAACGGGATCCTGATCAGGCGGCAGCCGATGATGCTTGGAGATCTTATTGAAATCGGCAAGACACAGATCTTTTTCGGTGAAATTCCTGAACAGCATCGAAGTTCCAGCCCGGTCGGCGAGACCCTTCAGCTGAGCACCGAATATTTTCTTGAACCGATTTCCGAACAAGAGGAAAACGATGATTCGATACGCTTCCAGAAGGAGAGGGAGATCTTTCTCCGCCTTCTCGAACTGACCAAAGATCTGTGCGCGATATTGGTTACCGAGGAACTGTTCGAAGTCATTCTTCAGAATGTTATAGAGATCTCAGGTGCTGAAAGAGGATTCCTGATCGTCGAAGAGGAAGCAGAATTGAAAGTAGCGGCTTCCCGAAACATCGACAAGGATGTGGTTCGTAGGGCTCATCTCCAGGTAAGCCACTCGCTCGTCAGGCGAGTTATCGATAGCGGCGAACCAGTACTCACCGGTGATGCTCGCAGCGATCCTCGATTCAATGAATCCGTTTCCATCGCCAACCTACGCCTGGAGTCGGTGCTTTGTGTTCCATTGCGTCTAAGAGGGATGGTTCTCGGTGCTGTATATGTAGACAACCGCTTCGAAAAGCACTCCTTCCACCAGGGGACCTTGCGTTTCATCCAGTTCCTTGCCGATCAGGCTTCCATCTACATCGAGAATGCTCGTCTGTTCGAAGTGCTGCACAGAAAGCAGGAAGCCGTACAAACCTCGAAAGATCAGGTCGAGGAACTCAATCGGCAACTTCAGGCGATGCTGCTGGCCAGTGATGTTGAGCCGGAAGATGTGAGGGAACTGGTGAAAAAGGGAGCCCGCCCCGATCTCAAACATTCATTCGACCGGATCGTGACCCGCTCCCCGGCGATGCTGCGAGTGTTCGAGTTGCTCGATAGTGCCATCGAAACCGATATGCCCGTTCTCGTCCTGGGTGAGAGTGGGACCGGCAAGGAACTGATAGCTCAGGCGGTCCACGTCGGTTCGGGCAGAAAAGTCAACTCGTTCATTTCTCAAAATTGCGCATCGATTCCTCAAAATCTACTCGAGAGTGAGTTCTTCGGTCATGTGAAGGGAGCCTTTACCGGCGCACTACGAGACAAGAAAGGGTTATTTGAACTTGCCGATGGAGGGACCCTGTTTCTCGACGAAATCGGAGACATGAGCCCTGATCTGCAAGCCAAGTTATTGAGGGTCATCGAGGACGGTGAATTCCGACCTGTCGGAGGTCGTGATACGATCAAGGTCGATGCCCGCATCATTTCCGCTACTAACCAGCGGTTAGAGGAGATGGTTCGTGACGGGAGGTTCCGCGAGGATCTGTACTACCGTCTCAATGTTTTGACCGTCCATCTTCCTGCCTTGCGTGAAAGACGTGAGGACATTCCCCTGCTCGTGGATCACTTCATAGATCTTGCCTGTTCGCGCCTTGCACTTGAACGGCCCAAACTGGACCCCCGGGCTCTCTATGCCCTTTACCACAGCCCATGGCCAGGAAATGTCCGACAACTGGAGAACGAGGTGGAGCGTCTAGTGGCTCTTTCTGGCAGCGTGATCTCGCCCGAAAATATTTCTCCGTCGGTCCTTTCTCATCGGTCAGGTTTGACAAAGCGGGAACCGATGCGTGGAACACTCCGCGAACTTGTTGCGGAAGCAACCGAGGGCCTTGAGCGGCAGGTGCTCGGTGCAACCCTGCAGGAAAACGCCTGGAACAAGAGCCAGACAGCTCGCCAACTGGGGATATCGAGGCCGACACTGGATCAGAAAATTGAAAAGTACGGCCTCAAGAAAGATTCCGATGCTGGGAAAGAGAAGAACCAATGAGTTCGAAAATCCTGGTTCAAGATGGTGGTCGGCAAACCATCGTCGAGATCGGAGACGACCCGATCACAATTGGCAGAGATCCAGCTTCTCGGGTTGTGATCGAGGATCGCCTTGCTTCTCGCCATCATGGTCGTTTTTTCTGGGAAGACACCAAGTTCGTATACGAAGACCTGGGTTCTTCCAACGGGAGCATGCATGGCGGCGTGAAGGTGACCAAGGTTTCACTGGGAGATGGCGATTCGATTCGAATCGGTGAAGCGGAACTCCGAATCGACATGCCCGGTTCGATTGGATCCGCCGACGCTACTCCGATGCTTGAGGAGGTAGAGCAGTCCGATGAGGACCAGGGTTCACTCCTCCTCACCAGCGAACCGGAGGGTCGCCGGCTTCGAATCGAATTGGCCGGCAAGACGCAGTGGGTCCAGGTATTCTCGGGCCTAGTCATCGGCAGAAGCCCAGACGTTGATGTCACCATTGATGATGCGCGAATCTCGTCTCGCCATGCCAGCGTCTTTGAAGAAGAAACTGGTTGGTACGTCGAAGATCTCGATTCCGGAAATGGAATAATTGTCGGAAATCGCAAAATCAAGAAACTCGAGTTGCAAGAACAGCTCTCCTTCAGGATCGGGACGGTTGAGTTTTCCGCACATGGTTTTGGTCCTTCACGCACTGACGAGACCTCTTCAACTGGCTCTGCGAAAGCTCCCGTGGTTGCTTCTTCCGAGCTTGTTGTCAGCAGGAGTTCCAACGTCGAAATCGGATCGGAGGGTTCTCAGGGATTCGCCACGGTGGTGTTCATCGGGATCCTCGCCCTCGTTCTTTACTCCGGGTACGGCTTTTTGAAGGATCTTGCGACAAATCCAGATCTTGTTGTTTCTGAAGGCGATCGACTCGCCGGCGAGGGTTTCTTCGAGCAAAGAGAACCGGGGCCGATTCAGGATTCAGCATGGCAAATTGTTACAGGCGAAGGATCGGTACAAATCGTTCAGGGAGAAGGAGCTCCTCAGGGACGCAAGTGGATGGTCTGTCAGGGTGATCCAGGGCAGGACGGAGTATTTCGAGTCCAGTACCAGGATCTCTTCGATGTCAAATCAGGCCAGGGTATTCGTGTCAGTGGCCGGGTCGCAAACGGCGGCTTCGATCGAGTAGGGATTTCTGTTCGATGGTTTGAACGTGGAGACTCCGGAGATGTTGTGATTGCTGAGAACTTTACGGCTCTTCGGTCTAATACCGTCTGGACGGGGGTCGGCGCTGATTTCTCGACTCCCGGCACGGGAGTCGGCGGTTCCGCCCGTATTTCGATCGTTGGACTGGGATCTCGTACAGGGACACTTCGATGCGATCAAATTATCGTTCGTACGATAGAAACCGATGCCGCAGCCCCAGCGTCAATCACTGCAGGGGAAGACGGACAACAAATCAACATCGAGGTTGATGAACGTGGAGTGTCGCAACTCTCCAGGGGCAAGGTCGAACTTCTTTCTGATTTGAGAGTGGCTCTTGGATCGCCAAGGCCGATGCCCTGGGGCCAGTTATTGCCGTCACGCAAGGAACAAGTGGTTGTTGGCGATGACGGATCCGTCCGACTGGGATTTGAAGTCCAGGAAATGGGCGAAAAGGCAGTGATACAGCAGTTTGCCAGATCCATTGGTTGGCGAATCGCCACGACCTGGTCGCCGCAAAGACCGATCCCCATGATGCTTGTTGGTAAGATTCCTTCCAGGCGTACACGTGAACCTGTGCAGATCTTCACCGGCGATACATCTGGGGTCTACAAGGAGGAGATCAAGGATCTCGAGAGTTGTCGCGGAACCGAAATCTCGATCGGTAAAGGCAACTCCCAGGTAGTTATCTCTTTCCATTCACCCGTCGAGTTCTCGGTCAGTCCGGAACCGGGTGGGCGTGGTTTATTGCTTGTTGCCGATGCCGGCCTGGTGCCTGTCGGTGGTTCCATCGATGTGTCCATCTCTGCCAGCAGCGAACGTGAGCAGGCCCGTGTGCAGGCCGCTTATCAGCAGGTTTCGAGTGCCCTCGATGATCGTCATGAGGGCCAAGCGGTGCGTCTCATAGCAGAAGCAAGGGACGCATTC
>JBBWWE010000166.1:0-1734 GCA_050256595.1 Planctomycetota bacterium | reverse complement strand
TTTGCCGATGCGCTCGCGGGCGTTGCTGTTACAGACCTGGTTCTTCATCAGCAGCGATCCGCCGACCCGCGCTGCCTTCGACAACGTGCTCGAACGGATCCACATGATCCAGAATCCGGCCTTGATGATGCACGCTTTCGGCAACCTTCTTTCCTATGCCGTATTGCATCTCGAGGAATCGGACCAGGCGCATCTGTTGCAGCGGATCCAGGGGCTACGCGGGATGCTGGAGGAGAGTTGCCACGAGAAACTCTATCAGCAGCATGTCACGGAACGTTTTGCTCCGGCGATGGAAGAGCGTTTCGAGCGCCTCTACAAGGATCACGATCCGGAAACCTCGATGGAGACGCACTGAGGTTTGTGAAGCGCGGAAGCAGACCGAATAAAGATCTCCCCGACTCCGTGAAGAGCCGGGGAGAATAATAAATGCCGGTGCGATGCGATCTAGGCACCCTCAAGGTAAGTAATCGTCGATGAGGTCCCCGCCGATACCGTAGGCATCGTGGAGATTCCTCAACATCGCAGCACCGTCCATTGTTCGTTCGGCATTTCGGAGTTCCGTGATCAACTCGGGGGAGAGACGGCCCAGGGTGGCCACGTCGAAAGTCATGTCATTGAGCAACGACTGGGTTCCTACACCCGGATCGGCGCCGATGGCACGCGCTCGCATGAAGGCCGCTTCGCTGACCACCAGAGTGACATGAATCAGATGCGCCTGAGAGCGGGTGCCTTCTTCCTGTGAACCGATTTCATCGGCAGCAATCCGGGGGATCTGTTCGAGAGCATCTTCGAGCGCGCCATGGACCGATTCTTTTGCGATGGGGATCACCGCAGGCATGACGATGTTGACGAATGGACCGCGGCTACCGTGCCCCGCCAAGACGAAGGCACGCGCCGCCACTAGATGAGAAATCACGTTGACCTCGGGCGCTCGATCGCCTTGATTGTGATGAGCGACCGCGGTGAGCGTGATCGGTGTCTTGGTCATCTTGCCGGTGCGCTCATCGAAGAACTTTCCGCGCGCCGCCACATGAACAAGCACTCCATCGATCACCGCGGGAACCTCAAAGGCGCCCCGAGCATCGGTTTGTGTGGTCGCCACCTTGCCATTTTCGAGCACGGTGATGCGGACCGTTGATGCCTTGGCAAAAGGCCCCTTGAGGACACTACCGGCGGTAGCCAAATCGGTGCCGGACAGTTGCAACGTTGCTAGACCAAAAAGAGCAACGAAAAGAGCGCAACAGGCGGGGACAAATCTGCGCGAACGGGCGGTGGCTGTCTGGGTCATGGGACATTCCTTTCCTGCGGCGATGGCAAGTGGGCGATTGCATCGGCCAGGAAGGTTGAATCCGGAAGACCCACAGGGTGGGACTGGAATTATCTAAATCGGCATGAAGATGGTCTCAGGGCGCGTTCTGGCGACCTGGGAGGTCAATTCGAGATGCGATACGGCTTCTTGATCAGATAACCCGCCAGGCGCTGCTCCATCGCGAGTCTTTGCTGCGGGTCTCCTGGCGTTTCATCGAACAGGATCAACGCCTGTTGTGCCTTGTCGACAGCACCTTCGAAATCACCCAGCTCGGCGAGGCAGGCCGCCCAGATGTCAAAGGAACTCGGATGCGCAGCCCCCACACCGGTACATAAAATGACGGCGATCTCCTGCGCCTCGGCTCCGTTTCGTAACTGGCCATCGGGGCAGGTGGCCAGTAGCCAGGCCAGATCTGCCGCGATCTT
>JBBWWE010000165.1:0-14683 GCA_050256595.1 Planctomycetota bacterium | reverse complement strand
AAGAAGATGAAGCCAGCCGTCACCAGGCGGTCACATTGCTCGAGCAAAGCCAACAACGCTTCCCCGACGACTATGTCATAGGTACCTATCTGCAGCAATTTCGTACCTCTCTGCTATCGAGCGCCGGCTTCGTCTTGCCCGAACCGCCACCACCAGAGGTCATTGAAATCCTGCCTCCGGATACCGAGGGGGCAGCGACTTCCACCGAAACTGTCGATCCTGCTGCCACAGACTCGGCAGTGGAAAAACCGAAGCCAACTTTGACTACCGAGGTTCCGAAGCCAACGACAACCGAGGCGGTGGACAAGCCCGATCCGAAGCCAGATCCAAAACCGGATCCCCCCAAGCCAGTCGATCTGGGCCCTCCTCCCCCGACCACCGGTGGTGACGGGAACTGAGGGGCCCGAAGGCCCCGCCGATCTGCCCGAGCAGTTACAGGGTCTTCGACAACTGCATCGCATCGAGGAACCCGATGCCGGCCAGCGTCTCGACCGCTGGCTCGCGCAGCAGATTCCTGGTTACTCCCGCTCTGCCTTTCAACGATTCATCGAAGAAGGTCGCGTCAGTTGTGATGGAAATCGTTGTCGAGCGTCTCAGAAACTACAGGTTGGCAACCAGATTCAATTTGATCCCCCACCTGATCGAACACTGGTCCCGCTGCCGGAAGATCATGAACTGAATCTGATTCATCAAGACGATCAGATCATCGTGATCTCCAAGGAGGCGGGCATGATCGTGCATCCCGCACCAGGAGCTGCTCCGGAGAACACACTCGTCAACGCGCTGCTTGGTCATAGCGATCAGTTGTCGAATCTAGGTGGTGAAGACCGACCCGGAATCGTCCATCGACTCGATCGAGAAACATCAGGTTTGATGGTCATCGCCCGAACCGATGAGGCCCATCGTGAACTCTCCCGACAATTTCATGACCGCGAGGTTTCCAAGGAATATCTCGCCCTGTCCCATGGCATCCCCGAGACCTCTTCCGGTGAGATCGACCTGCCACTGGCGCGTTCTTTCACTGACCCGAAAAAACGAGTGGTTCGCCATGACAAGGAGGGGCGCGCCGCCTTCACCGCCTGGAAACTCGATCGTCTGCTCGGCGTTAACGAATCGGAACCTTTTTGCTGGTTCCATTGCTTTCCGAGAACCGGAAGAACCCACCAGATCCGGGTCCACCTGCGAGCCATCGGCCATCCGATCCTTTGCGACTACCTGTACGGCCACGAGAAAAAGGCTGAACTCAGTTCGATTTCACCGGGCAGTGCTCCAGCACTGCTCGAACGACACGCACTGCACGCCTGGAAACTCTTCTTCCACCATCCGACCCTGCAGGAGCCGATGCAGTTCGAGGCGCCGTTACCGCCCGATCTCGCCCCCTGGTGGGAAGCCGCGGAACCCGCCTCTCCAGAGCCCAAGAGCTGATCTGCCATCGTTGCAGCCTCTGCGTGGAAACGCTAAGGTGTCCCTTCTTCCTGAAGCCCTTTAATCGGATCGATCCGGTGGGTCAGGGATCCCCCCTGAAGAGGGAGCCGAGAAGTTGAGCGATTACGTCGAGAGTTTCCAGAAGGTCCCCCTGTTCGAGGGACTCGAACCAGCCGAGATTTCTCAGTTGTTACGCATTTCTGAAGATATCTCAGCCCGCAAGAGCGACACGGTGGTGCTCCAGGACACCCCGGGTGATGGCTTTTACATCATCGGGGCCGGAGCCTTCGAGGTCCTCAAGTCAGGCAATCGAAACGAAGTTCTGGGCAGGCTCGAAGAACTGTCCTTTTTCGGAGAAATGTCGCTGATCAGCAGTGACGTTCGCAGTGCCACGGTCATGTGCGTCGAGGATGGTCGCCTCAAGAAGATCCCCTCCGAGCCATTTCAGCAACTGCTCGAGGAGGGAGATCTGGTGGCCTACAAGGTGATCCTCAACATGGCCCGTATCCTGGCACAGCGACTCGCGGCCTCCGATAACCGCCTGGTCTCCTGAATCTCCGGGTCTGATCGATGTCCCGCACTGGTTCGCTTCGCATCTCCGGCGGTCATCTCCGTGGCCGCAAGATCAAGGTTCCTGCTGGCCTGACGGTACGACCGATGCGATCTCGCGTGAGGGAATCGCTCTTCAATAGCATCCAGGATCGACTCGATGCCGCACGGGTCCTCGATGTTTTCGCGGGATCTGGTGCACTCGGAATCGAGGCGGTCTCCCGTGGTGCCCGGCAATCCGTTCACATCGAGAAGGATCCTGCGGTGCTGGAATTATTGCACAACAATCTGCAAGACCTCGGTATTCAGGCGCAATGCAAGATCCTCGAGGCGGATGCCTATCAGATCACCCAGCGCCCTCCTCCCGGAGGTGCCTTCCAGATCATCCTTCTCGATCCGCCGTTTCCCGATTACAGCCGCCCCGGCTCGATCCCGTGGAAACTCGCGGCTCAACTTTCCGCCGGTGAATGGCTCGAGGCCGGAGGGTTGCTCGCCATCGAGCATCCGCGCAGAGAGGATGCAGAATCTCCCCCCCCGGGCCTGAGGGCCTGGGAAGGGAGACGCTACGGCGAAACCAGGCTGGTCATCTGGGAGAAAGACCTGGCAGATCAGCCGTCATAGCCAAGGTCGATCTTGTGAGCGCGATCGAGGAATCCTGCCAGCAATGACACCGTAGCCTCAAGATCCTTCGCATCGATCGTCTCCACCACCGTGTGAACATAACGACATGGAACCGAGAGGGTGATCGCTGGGACTGCACTTCCACCGCGCTGGATTCCCCCTGCATCGGTGCCCCCCATCGTCAGGATCTCCATCTGGAAGGGGATCTTCAACTCCCGGGCGATCTCCCGCATCGCCTTCACCATCTTGGGATTCGATATGCTCGAAGAGTCGTGCACCTTGATCGCAACTCCTTCACCCAGTGCTGTGATCTTTTCGTGGTCGCTGGCGCCGGGAGTATCACAGGCGAGGGTGACGTCGATGGCCACTCCGCAATCGGGTTCGATCCTGTGCGAGGCGGTCATCGCTCCTCGAAGTCCGATCTCTTCCTGAGTGGTCGCCACCGCATAAACGCTGACATTCTCGTTGGAGTAGCGGCGAACCGCTCCGATCAGAGTGTAGATGGAGACCCGATTGTCGAGACTCTTCCCCGTACAGCGATCGCCATGAACCTGAAACGTTTGCTGCAGCGTTACCGGGTCGCCGATCTCGATTTTTGCTCTGGCATCCTCTGCAGACATTCCGACATCGACGAACAGTTCCGGTACCGTGGGCATCTTCTTGCGATCCTCGGGGGTCATGATGTGAATCGGCTTCGAACCTATCATTCCCGTGATCTCTTCCGATTCAGAGGTAATGATGGTCACTCGCTTGGCGATGAGAGTCTTCGGATCGAACCCTCCCAGCGGCGAGAGCCGGATGAAGCCCTTGTCATCGATATGCTTCACCACGAATCCGATCTCGTCCATGTGACCGGCGAGCATCACCTTTGGAGAGCCTGGCTTGCCCTCTTTGATAGCGATGCAGTTTCCGATCCCATCAACCTCGATCCGATCGACATGCGGCTCCACCTCACGGCGAAAGATCGCCCGGATTCGATCCTCGAATCCCGGGGCACCGTAGGCCTCACACAGTTCCTTCAGAAGTTCCATCCTCGTCCCTCTCCATCCACCAGCGAACTGGCTTCCTGGTCATCGGTATTTCATCGAAGCCAGATCGTCACCGCTCGACCCCGGGGTCGTCAAGGGAAGGAACCGGGAGGTTCCCCGTCGCCTCCCTGAAGACGGCTCAAATTCACCGAGCCACACCGTTGAGGTTTGCCATGAGGAACAAGGACTATCCACCGTTCCGCGACCAGGTGGTACTGGCGAGAGAAGGGGTGTGGCCGCGGATGCCTGAGGATCTCGAAGGTGATGGATCGAACCTCGTCGGCAGATTCCTCGACTTCGACAATATCACAACGTCCGAAGTGAACCGGCTTCAGAGAGGTCCCCTGTAATCGATCAGGTTGGTGGAAAAGATCCCGCAGGATCCTTCTGGCGCGCGAACGGAGTCTCCACTGGCGATAGCCTTGCCACAGGAAACCAGACAGGCTCAAGGAAGATCTCCTCGCTTCCGGCTGATCCGGTTGAGGTCTTCGCGCTCCTGGTCATCGAGAGCGTCGATTCCCTCGCGACTGACCTTGGTGAGCAATTCATCGAGACGCTCCTCCTCGGCGATATCTCGATCCGGAGCCGCGCCCGAGGATGGAGCGGAGGGGTAGTAATCACCAGGATCTCGCCGCGCCACAACTCGTGGGCGCGAGGAGGCTTTTCTGGAGCCGGTGAGACCCATCCTCGGAAGCACAAACAGCAGGCCCAGAGCAAATACCACACCCCCGAGGTGGGCTGCATGTCCAACTCCGGTGCTGACACCCTGACCCTGATCGATCAGACCCTTCAGATCGAACAGGGAAAAGGCGACCACGATGAGCCACGCCGGTGCCGGCAGGATTCCCCAGATCAAGATGACATTCTTCGGATAATAACAGGCAAAGGCGGTGGTCACGGCGCAGACAGCGCCGGAAGCTCCCAGCGCCGGTGCATCTCGCCAGCCAAACTGAACCATCGATGCGTGCAGCAGCGAAGAGAAGACGGCCGCACCCAGATAGAAAGCGAGAAATCGGGCCTTGCCCCAGCGCGCCTCGAGAACCGGAGCAAAAGAGAGGAAAACCAGCATATTGATGAGGATGTGGAAGAACGAGTAATGGGAAAACGCGGCGGTCAAGGGAGTCCAGATCCGGCCGGTCGACAGGTGTAACCAACTGGTCATGAATTCGTACTGCATGAAGTTTCTCGGGGCAACATGCCAAGCGATGAAGACAGCGATGTTGATGGCAACGATCAACTTCACTGCACTCATGCTACGGATCATACTGCCCGTACCGTCTGAACTTTGCATGTAGTCACGATCAAAGATGCCCAACTTATCCCCTTCGTCAGGAACCCATCACTTCAGTGTAGACATCCTCGTGATATCCCACGATCACAGTCTTGCCGATGCGTAAAGTCGGAGCCCTGAGGTTTCCGCTCGGCCCGATGATTCCCTTTGCCAGCTCTTCATCCCCGGGAGCATCCTTCTGCATGTCATAGTCGACATAGTTTTTGCCCCGGGCAACCAGTACTCGGTTCGCCGAGCGCGCCAGATGGAGCGCCTCGTCGGTGCCAATCCGATGCTTCTTGGCATCGATCAGTTCCTTGACCGTCGGATCTGTTCCCAGGAACTCCTGGGCTCTCTTGCACGACGTTCAGCCGTTGCGATGGTACCACCAGTCGATCTTCTTCATGAAGTTCTCAGTTCTCCTTGCTGGCAGAATTGCGCTGCCAGAATTACGCCCCACCGCTGGTGAGATACTACGCTCTTTTTACCCGAGACCATGAACCCACCCAAGTGTAGTTGCTCCTGACCCCGCAGGGACCCGGTGGTCACGGATGAGCGAGATTGCGAGGATCTCCCTCAGGAGCGCGTTGGGGCTGCAGAACTTCTCGGCAGCAGTAACGCCAGCAACCCGGCATGAGCATCGAGCACCATCTTGCCCGAATCGCTGACAAGCTTGGTTGAATCGGGATCGGCAAGATAAGCAACCGCCCGAATCGATCCATCGAGGTATAGCGGAATCACGGCGAGACTCTGAACTCCGGAGGAATAGAGTTCCTCCATCGTCTGCACTCGCGACTCATCGACGACCCGTGGAGCCAGGATCGCTCGTCCGCTATCCCAGACATCCTCGACGGCCGCCAGCGCGATCCGCTCCAGCGATCCCTTCAGCGGGGTACCATCATGATTCGCACCGCAGACCACTCGAACTTCGTCACCATTTCTGGTCAGAATCCAGCCTTGCTTCGAAATTGTCGACCGGACCAGACAAGCGAGAGCTTTCGGAATCAACACACGAGGAAGAGATGCTGAAGATGCTTCTGTCAACAATGAAGCAACCCGTAGCATCTCCTCTGCGTGATCCGATTCCTCGGCGGCAACCGGGTCCTTCAGTTCCACTTCTTGTTGTTCGACAGGGGGCTCCAATACTTCCGCTGAAATCTCCCGGACCACTTTTTCCCCCTGCTGCGCCTCTCCAACTCGGTAGCGTGACAGATAGTGGCCCCGTAGAGGATGAGGAAGTTGTTCGGCGAACGCATGGTGGAGGTCATCGGCCTCGGAGTAACTCTGGCGTGCCTCGTCGAGATTACGTAACTCGATATGAATCTCTGCCTGTTCTACCAGTGACGCAGCTCTGAGAATGCGATCGCCACAATCGCGCGCAGTTTGCTCAACCTCTTCCAGCGCCTCGAGAATCGCTGCTGGCTCGGAGCCCGAGCATCGTTGTAGTCGGGCGCAACGCAGGGCCACCTGGGCAGCGAGACGCGGATGAGAGATTTCTCGGATCGCCTCGCAGGCACGTTGCAGTTCTTCCTCGGCACGGCGCAGATCTTTCGCTTCCAGGTGAAGATCGACCAGGTACAGCAAGCATTCGACCAGGCCAACTCCTGTGCCCACTCTGGCGTGAACTCCGAGAGCACGAAGCAGATCACCCTCCGAGCCACGAAGATCACCTTCATGGCAACGGACACGACCCCTGAGCAGGTGATTGCGAATCCCGAGAAACTTCATCCTTTGCTGCTGACTGATTTCCAGCGATGCCTCGACCCGTTCCCGAGCGCCTTCCAGGTCACCACACAGAAGATAAGCGGCAGCTTCGCGATGCAAAGATAGCGCCCGTCCCGGTTGATCTCCCAGTTCGGTCGCCATTTCGAGTCCTTGAGCCGCCAAACTCAGAGCTTCGACCGGTTTTCCCGCGACCAGGTGAACCTCGGAGAGGGCATTGAGAGAGTTGATCACTGCCGGGACATCCTCCAGATCTTCACGGATCTCCAGCGATCTTCGATGGAACTCCAGCGACTGTTCGATATCTCCTCGGCATAGAGAGGCACTCCCGATGGTGCAGAAAAAGAGTGCGTGCTCGGCAGTTTTCTCCTCGTCGCCAGCCAGTGATAGACCTTCCCCGCTGATCTTCATGGCGCGATCGTAATCACCGGAACAAACATAGAGCCAGGAGAGTTGACTGAGGACCCGGACCTGTTCCTGGTCCCGATTTCCTCCCGAGAGCCTCGCAACAACCTCCGATGCCTCGCGTACCAGTCTCAGGGCTGCGGGATAATCTCCACGAAGTTCCTCGATCTTGCCCTGTTTCCGGAGTGCTCGAACACGACACAGATCAAGTTCGACGCAAGCCTGCTCCTGTTCGATGGTCGCCTCCTGGATGACCTCGAAGGAGGACTGTGCCAGTGCAAGATCTCCGACGATGATGGCAGAATCTCCGATCCTCTCATGGATCGCGAACCAGTCAGAAATTCGATCAGCACGCTCCTCGAACTGCACGATCGCGTGCTGGTAGTGCTCCAGTGCCTTTCCATGGGCATGGACTTCGGTCATCGCATCTCCGGCAGCTAGCAGATGCACCAGAGCACGTTCGGGGAGATCTGACCTCTGATAGTGATGCGAAAGTTCCTCACGCACCCCGGCAAGATCAGCACCATGATGCCCTTCGATGGCTTCGGCGAGCATGCCGTGCAATCTCCTCGCCTCTGCCGGCAGGATGTCGCGATGGACGATCTCCCGTAGTTTTGGCTGCGGTATCGAGTAGACCGGTTTGCCCGCTTCCAGTGACCGAGCGACCATTCCTCTGGCTTCCAGTTCCCGGATGTTCTCGCGCAGATCTCCGGCAAGGCCATCGATGAGTTCGAGCAATTTCAAAGGTACCGGTCTGTCGTGGAGAGCGATCAACCTCAGGATGCTGCGTGCCTGCTCGGCGAGAACGCGAACTCTCCTATGAAGCACCTGGTGAACTCCCGCAGGCATCTCGACGCGTGAGAGGTCACCTCCTCCTCGGATGCTCCACGCCTCCGCGTCTCTCTGGATGATGCCTTCTTCCTGCAACACCTTGAGCATCTCGACGATGAAGAGCGGGTTGCCGCCGGTTCTTTCCTGAAGGCGATCAAGGAAGGTCGATTGAATCTCTTCCACCTGAAGTACGTGATGAATCAACTCAGTGATCTGGGTACGTCCAAATCTCTTCAGTGTAAGTTCATCGATGGCTTTGCTGGATTGTGCCTGTTCGAGGAACTCGACGATGGCTGAAGATCTTTGCTCATCATCCCGCATCGTCAATATGATCAGGACCCTGCCCTGGCTTTCCTCACGCTGGAGTCTCTGTAGAAGCCGCGACAGCAGTGCAACGCTGGCATCATCTGCCCAGTGAAAATTATTGAGCACCAACACACAAGGTTTCTCAATCGAAGCCTCCTCCATGAATGCTGCAAGGCGATCCATGAAGCGCGCACGATCACGATCGAGACGGTCTCCTCCTTCGGGAGCGGCTCCGGTATCTGAATCTCGCAATCTGGGGCAGATCTTTCTCAAGGACTCTTCGTATTCTTCGAACAATTCGGAATCGATGCCGATGGAGAGGGCTTGTTGTTCGACGATGGAACGGAAGGGGTGATATGCATCCTGGACCGCTTCGAGACAGTTCCCGCTGAAAACTGGAATCTCTCGCAACTTGAGGTGGTGCGAGAACTCATCGATCAGGCGGGACTTGCCGATCCCGATCTCGCCGGAGACCACCAGCAGCGATCTCTCACGAGCAGCGGTTCGCTCCTTGCCGGTTTCCCGCAGACAGACACCGAGGCTTCGTTCGACCGCCTCTCCCAGGTGCTCCAGTTCCATGCGACGACCGACAAGCCTGCTGCTATGGAGATAGGAAAGCTGGGTCTCTGCGGTTTCCACTTGCCAGTGGTGACCTGCCCCGGCGCTGAGAGCATGAATGATCTCGCGTGCGCTGGAAAAGCGTCGCTCGGGATCCTTGTCCAGCAAACGCAACACGATATCGATCAGATACTCTCGCTCACCCTTGAGGTCAGCGCGCATCTCCTCACGCCAGCAACCCTCGACTCTTCCCGTCGAAGTTCCGTCAGGAGCAACAAACGGAAGCCTGCCCGTCATGATCTGAAAGAGAGTAACGCCGAACGAATAGAGATCAGCGCGACGATCAGGAGTTCCTCCATCGATGATCTCTGGCGCCACGTAATGAAGAGTCCCCTTGATGGCAAAATCAAATGTGCCAGTGATCTTTTCGGCAAGACCGAAGTCGATCAACTTCACACGAGGCGGGCCCAGGCAACGATCGGTAGAACCCGTTTGTTCGACCACTTGCACTACCTTGGAGGTCTGGTCCTCACCGATCTGTCGCGTCCTGGTCACGAGGATATTATCCGGCTTGATGTCAAAATGAACGTAACCCTGGACGTGTATGTATTCGAGCGCCCTGCAGATCTGCACGATGATATCGAGGAGTTCATCCTCCTCGAGCGTTGTGGAAGCCTCGAGCAAATCATCGCCCCGAATGAACTCACTCACGATGAACCAGTCATGGCTATCGGAGACGCGCCCGAAATCAAACACCTGTGCAAGATTGGGATGGCGAAGGCGGGTCAACGCCTCGTACTCCACTTTCGACCACTCCTCGGAGTCTTCGATTCGGTCGGCTCGTAATACCTTCAGCGCCACCTTGCGGCGGACCTGGAGTATGTCCTCGCACAGAAAAACGGTACCCATGGCACCGGCGCCAAGTTGCCGGATGACCCGATATCGACCGTTGATACATTCGCCTGCGGAAAAGGAACCCATGGTGACCCGAGGAACGGGGCTCCAGGGTGCATCGAGCACCTACCGCTCCTGGGTAAGAATACGACGAAATCGACGAATCGACCCGCTAGAGCACAGATACGGGCGATACAGCCCGATCCGTGGCATTCTGACAATAGCGACGATTTGCTTCGAAAATTCATCTTCGCCGATGGAGTCGATAACTCCCCGGGTCAACTAGCGAATCTGGCGAAAAGGATCTTCCTGATCGAGCTGGAAACGGAGGGTGTCCACCTTGGTGATCCATTCCTGAGCCGCATCCTTGATCTCGACGGACATATCTAGATTCCTGCCCGCTTCATCGAGAATCCTCTGAAGATTCGCCTCAGCAGGACCGAGCACACCCTTGGAAACCTCCTGCCAGAAGTTCTTTTCCTGGGCATCTTCGGTGGCTCTCGATCGGCGTATGTATTCGGCTGCGCGATTGTCCACCGAGTACTGCACCTGACTCAGAATGATACGCGCTTCTACATCTGTCATCGGTGGGACGAATCGATCCGATTCTCGAATTATATCTGCCTGTTCTGAATTGAATTCAGTCGAACCGCCAACCGGCATTCCGACCAATCCGAGCACCACTGCAACCATCACAGGAAGAACTATGGCTGCGACGAGACCGAGGGTGAGGTCGCCGAAATCGAGGTCGTTGTCGTCTGTCGCCTGAACAGGTGCTGGGCGAGGACGCGGTCGGATCCGTTTTGCCACGGAACTATTCCTCGCTCTCCCAGTCGAAATCCAAAGGGGCGACTTTGATCAGGTCTCCCATGATGATCTGCAATCTGGTGAAGTCCTTGTTGTATCCTGAATAATCGGGAGGAAGAGAACCGTTAGGCAATCGCACATCCGCAAGCATCGCCCTCAACTGATCAAAGGTGTCCCCGGCATACTTGTTCGCCACGCTCCACTTGCGCGCAAACCGCGCGGTATCCTCATCAGTTCTGAGTTGTACCACCTCGCGCACCAGGACAGTGGATTTCTGGATCCGTCTCTGGATCTCCTGGTACTCCTTGTCAGTGGTGACCTCCTCGACAACCACCTTTGGATCAGTATCTCGATTGACCAGCGCGTAGGCGAAAAAGATCCCCGAACCGATGAACAGAACCAGAGTCACGATCACCACTACCGGATTGGCACCCTTTTTCCGGGCTGGCTGGTAGACGGGTCTCTCGTCAACCGGCTGATCCGGTTCTAGCCCGGACGATCCCCTGTGACGGGAACCGGGACGTGGTGGGCGTCTACGGGCGCTGGCCATCTCGATCTCCTCCCGGGAGTTGCATCCATCCCGAAGGGGTCCCCGATGCTTCTTTCCGAATCCGGATGGTAGCCATCGCCCCTCACAGCGTCAACGAAGACCCGCAGAGGGTGAGGCGCACAGAATCCAGCTGTTCGGGTCACAATCGAGTTCCAGGGGGTCAGAAGCAGGCAGAATGAAGCGTACGTCTCCCTCCTGCAGCCAATCCTGAGATCCTGCCAGTCTGGCCTTGCCATCGAGTACGGACAGAATTGAGAAGAATCGGGGATCAGCCGGCCACTGACCCTGAAACTGACCGCGAAGTTCATGCAACTTGAAGGGGCCGTCCGCGATCCGACACTTCCACCCCGGGCCATCTTCGGGATCCGGCAAAGGCACTGTAGAAACGATGGGCGGAGGAGTCGTCAGCAATGCGTGATCCAGGTGCAACTCGCGAGGTTTTCCATCGAGACCTGTTCGATCTCCATCGTGAACTCGCCAGGTCACATCGGATGACTGCTGGATCTCCGCAAGCAAGATCCCGGCTCCGATGGAATGAATCGTTCCGGCAGGCAATTCGACGATATCTCCACGTTGCACCAGGACTTGCCGTAGCGCCTCAGAAACTTCTCCCCCGCCGCGCACACATTCGACGAGCCGGGCGATGTCCCATCCTTCTTTCAATCCAACCTGGAGACGAGAACCCGGAAGCGCACCGAGAATGATCCATGCCTCACTCTTGCCCCACAATCCGAGGCCGAGTTTCCGCGCGAGAGTGTCGTCAGGATGAACCTGTACCGACAGATCCTCCGCTGCATCGATGAACTTATAGAGAAGAGGGAGGCGAGGATGCGATCCTGGTTGCGTCATCGGGCCCAGAATCCCATCCGGATCCTGTTCGATCAGATGTCGTAGAGATTTTCCCGCCAGCGGACCTTCTGCCACGACGGAATGGAACGAATCGTCATCCTCGCCGACATCGGAGACTTCCCAGCTCTCTCCGAGCGGCGGCTCGACCGTCAGATCCGGCCTAAAACCATCGAGTAGACGACGCCCTCCCCACGGACGGCGCAACCCGATCGATCGCAATCGAAGGATCCCTGTGGGATCACTCAAAGAGTCAATTCCCCCTCCGAGTTATTTGCTTCCAGCAGCATCTCGCGAGCCTCCTCGATAGATCTCTCGGTGGCGCGATCGCCGCGTAGCATCAATGCGAGTTCCTTGACCCGCTGCTCACCGGTGACCTCCTCCACCCGGGTACGGGTGACCTTGCCATCGGTCTCCTTGATGACACGGTGCTGGCGAGCTCCATGACAGGCTACCTGGGGTAGATGGGTGACACATAAAACCTGATGGTCTGCACCGATCTGCTTCAGTTTCTCTCCGATGACCGCACCCAGACGACCACCCACACCCGAGTCGATCTCATCAAAGATCAGCGTCGAAGTTCCGGAGGCTCCGGCGAGGGTCCGCTGCAGTGCCAGCATCAACCGCGAGAGTTCACCGCCGCTGGCCACATCCGCGATGGAACGAAGCGGCTCTCCAGGATTGGCGGAAAACAACAACTCAAACCGATCTGCACCCCTCTCATCCATTCCGTTCCAACCATCCGCAACATCGAGAGATTGGAGGCTGCCCTCGAGTCTGGCTTTTGCCAGATCCAGGTCCTTCAGTTCACCGGCTGTGATCACGGTAAGTTCCTGCACCACTTCAAGGCGCGCATCGTGCAATTTTCGAGCACCTTCAAGAAGGCTTGAAATGCAGCGCTGCAAACCCTCCTTCAGTTCAGGTAGTTGCTGTTCGGCACCGCCGAGGGCACTCAACTCTTCACGGCACTGCTCCAGGTATTCGATCAGAGCCGGTTCTTCTCGGTGATAACGCTGTTCCAGGATGACCAGTTGATCAAAACGTTTTCGTTTTTGTTCGAGAACTTCAGGATCGAGGTCGAGATCTGATTCCACATCAGAGAGCGATCGCAGCGCGTCTTCGATGAGAATCGAAGCTGTCGAAGATGCTTCCACCAGGTTAGCAATCCCGGGGTGGAGAGCACCTAGCCCACTCAGATCTCGGACGGTTGATCCAAGCTGATCGAGAATACTGTTTTCTTGCTCGAGGAATCTCTGACGCACCGATTCGATCGATTCGAGCACCGCATCTCGTTCCTCCATCAATTCCAGTTCGGATTCGAGAGAAATGCGCTGTCCCTCGACCAGTTCGGCAGATTCCAGTTCCTCAACGATATGCTCAAGGAACAGACGCCGATCACTTCGTTCACGAACACCTTGCTCAAGACTGTGGATTCGCCCCTCAAGTTCGCGCGCCTCTCGCCAGTTCGAAGCATGTCCGGTTCGTAGTTCCAGCAGACCTCCGAAGCGGTCAAGGAAATCCAGTTGCGCTCCCGGTTGCAGCAAAGTCAGAGCATGCCCCTGACCGATAACCTCGATCAGGAGCGGGGCGATTCTCTTCAACAAGGTAGTGGTGGTTTCACGACCATCGATGCGACAGCGACTTCGGCCCTCTCGATGAATCTCCCGCTCTATAACCAGTTCACCATCTTCGATGGGAGTACCCAATTGCTCGGATATACGAATCGCATTGGATTCAGAGAGATGGAAAATTCCTCGAACAGTAGCCTTATCGCACCCGGTACGAACCATATCTGAACGGGTTCTTTCGCCACGCAAGATCGTCATCGATGCCAGCAGCATCGACTTGCCGACACCGGTTTCCCCGGTCAGAACCTGCAGACCGGGACCCATCTCAAGTTCCGCGTGTTCGATGAGTCCTAGATCGTCAACACTTAAGTGGACGAGCAATCTCGCCTCCCGATCTTCAGCGCACCCGAGAACCCGGTGCAACCTTGTTATCTGGACCCAGCAGGCTGACCACGTCCCCATCCTGAACTGCCAGCAACATTCCGCGCGATTCAACACCACGGATTGTCGCAGGCTGGAGATTCCAGACCACCACGATGGTTCGACCTTTCAGATCATCTTCACTGTAATGATCACGCACTCCTGCAACAATCTGGCGCGTCTCCTCTCCCCCGTCGATGGTGAGCAACCACAACCTGTCTGCATCCGGGTGGGGCTCCACATCGAGAACTACTGCTGTTCTCAATTGAACCTTGAAAAGTTCATCGATGGTGATGAGATCAGTCTCTGGTCCAGCTTCGGATTCAGGTCCGGCATCGCTATTCATTGATATCCCCTCCAGATGGATCCCGTTTGGAGCGATCCGTTCTAATCTCGGCCACGCCGTTTGGCAATCACCGGAAAACGAAGGAGCCCCCGGACCAGCAAGTCCGGGGGCTCCAGGAAGAATCAATTATCGAGCACGAGGGGTGTCTCAGATGCCATCCTCCAGGATCCGATCGATGATCACCTGGATGCGCTGCTCGTCTTCAGGACGCCAGGCATCGGCATCGAAACCTTCAATCGCACCCGTGGGAGCAGAACTCTCGGAAGGAAGTTGATGAATCATTTCGAGCCACTGAGCCAGTTCAGGAACCTGTTCGATCCGATCTGCGCCACCGACATCGGCAGGACTCGCAGGGCCTTGCAGCCCTTCCAGAGCGTCTGGTCCTTCGGGACGCTGTGGCCCTTTCAGCCCTTCCGGGCCATTCGGACCGGATACTCCGCCCACTCCATCGATATTCATCAGGTACCCCTCTCCCGACGAGGCGCTTCTCCAACTCCCCGTCTACGTCTCTTATCGGCAGGCGATCCGAATCACTTG
>JBBWWE010000164.1:0-2362 GCA_050256595.1 Planctomycetota bacterium | reverse complement strand
AATCCCATGGTGAGCCATTGAAGGAAATCGATGACTACTGGAGGATCGAGATCCCCGGCATTCTTGGCAAAGATCAGATTGGGGGGAGTTCCGATGAGAGTTCCGATGCCTCCCACATTGGCACCGTAAGCGGTACACAGTAGCAAGCAGGTGGTGAAAACTCCTCGTGAAGCACCATTGTTCTTCTCGGTACGGATCGCCACCGATATGGCAATCGGCATCAGCATCAGCGTCGTGGCAGTATTGGAGATCCACATCGACAACATGGCCGATGTGATGAGAAATCCCATGGCCAATCGGCGCGGCGACGTTCCAACGGTGGTGAGAGTCGCGAGAGCAATCCTCCGGTGGAGTCCTGAACATTCGACGGCTCGCGCCAGCAGAAACCCACCCAGTAACAACATGATCAGATGATGGGAATAGTACTTGGCAGCAACCTGAGCATCGCAGACACCAAACACGGGCAACAAGGCCGCAGGCAACAACGAAGCTGCAGGGATGGGAACCGCCTCGGTCACCCACCAGACGAGAGTCCACATCGCCACGACCAGGGTGCCCCGCGCCTCCGGGGAAAGATCTGACGGCGCCATCAGGTAAGTGACGTAAGCGAGCAGAGGACCGAGCAGGATGATCCCGAGGCGTACCTTCCGGGGACCCTTCTCGTCAGTGACCTGAGAACTCATCCTTGTCCTTCCGTCGCGCCGCAGGCTCCACCGAGATCTACCCGATCATCCCCGCGCCCGTTCGACGTGGTACCATCCCTGAATCGCATCCCCAAGGGAATGCCCAAGGCACAAGATCTGGATCAGAACATGCCACCTGCTCGCTCCAACAATGCCCCCCTGCTGCCAGAAGGTGTTACCGGGGATTCTCGCCCATACCCACTCGCCGGATATCTGCTGCTGCTGACATTCTGGGCCTGTGCTGGTTGCTCGACGGTGCACCTGAAACCCACGGTGATCGATATCGCCGACTACTCGCGAGAAAAGGACATCAGGACCTATGTCATCACCGTTGATTCGAAGATGGAAGATGAGGACTACCAGGACTGGACCCGCGACCACATAGAAGAACAACGGCTCAACGAGGTGAACCCCGAGTACGAGGGAGTTCCGATCTACGAGATCCATTACCATTTCGTCATGAGGAGAGTCGGGTACCGCCCGAGGAGAATTGCCTTCCTGATCTGGCGATCCGCTCCGGAAGATCCCTCGACCATGAACCATATGTTTACCTACATCGGCTCGAACGCACCGATGCAAAACTGGATCCTGAGATGAAATACGACACCAACTCAGTCACTGGTACAGGTCAGTTACTTCTCGTGCTGCTGCTAGTGGCAATATTCCCACTGTCGATCGGCTGCGGGATGATCTATCAACACCGACTCGAATCCCCTGCTGGTACCATCTGGACCAACGAGGACATCGAAACGGCTCGCCTCTACCAAGACGATCTGGCATGGATGCAAGCAGGACTAAAGGAACATCTCCCGGGTATCTCCAGCGATGTTCGGGCAGTCACAATCCTGATCGGTTCGGAGGATGTTCACAGCAATCGGATCGTCCGTGAGCAAGAGGTCCACACCGTTGGTTGGTACAACAGAATCTTGTCGATGGTCCAGTTCACTCCTGTCTCCATGGCAGAGATTCAATTTCTTTCGCGAGAAGCGAATCCCCCCCGTCACGGCACGCTACTCCATGAGTTGACACATCACTTCACCTCGAGCCACCCCGATCTTCGATCTCGCTGGTGGCTCACGGAAGCCTTCGCCTGTTATTTCGAGACTGCGTTTCGGGATCAGGACGATCAATTCCTGCTGCCACCCCTACATGTCGAGAACTTTCGCACCAGCAGGAGAAAACTACGTGAACTGGGGCGTGAGAGATTCAAACAACTGATCGACGAGGTCATCCACTCCAGTTGGCTGGAGTTCTACCGAAATGACGGCGAGGCACCACTGAGATACGCCATCTCCTGGTCGATCCTGTGGGCATTGCAGCAACAGATGAGCGGTTCGGTGGAGCAGAGGCTGATGCAGGTGGCGGACCTCGACGATGACGAGATCAGTTCTCGAATTGAGGATGTGGTGCGGTCACTTGAACCATCCCTGTCCAGCCTGTTGCGTGGGCACATCATTCAGCCACCCTTCCGTCGCTGGAGCGTTGAACAATGGCTCGGCAGTGATCGTATCGATGGACAGGTGATTCTCGAGGCCATCGAAAAGGAACTGCCCACGGTTGGTGGCACGACATGGGGCTGGCCCTGTGTCGCCCGGACGATCTTTCGCTGGGGCTCCGGACTCGATCGATCCGACCGTCTGCAGTGGCAACGCAAGATCGAACAGCAGTTGCGTGAAGGT
>JBBWWE010000163.1:0-4682 GCA_050256595.1 Planctomycetota bacterium | reverse complement strand
CATGCAGAAGGAAAACACATCGTCACCGGACGCTTTCGACACCAGGCTGTAGTCGGCGGGCGGCAAATCAGGATGCCCCACCGATTCTCCGTACTGCATCTGGTCGATGGCGCTCTGTGGATGTTCGACCCGTACTCCGATCTGGAATGGTTTCTGACTCATAGGAACCCGGTGCCTTGCCAGCATCCGATACACGTCCCGGGCACTGTGTCCGGTGGCCAGAAACAAAGCATCCACATCCCATTGGAACTGCTCGTCGCCTTTCTCTATGACGATCTCGGAGATGCAGCGAGAAGTGGCATCTTCATCGACGACCAGATCGGTCAGTCGGTGTTCGAAGAAGAACTCGGCGCCCTGCTGTTGCAATGAAACCCGCAGCCGCTTGACGATACTGGGGAGCAAGTTTGAACCGACATGGGGACGCCCATCGACGAGAATTTCATCAGGAGCTCCATGGTCAACGAGAATCTGTAGTACCTCCGGCACCCGTGGATCCTGGATGCGAGTGTAGAGTTTTCCATCAGAATAGGTCCCGGCTCCGCCCTCTCCGTAAAGAAGGTGACACTCCGGATCAAACTCTCCCCCTTCGATGAAGCGATGCCAGCGTTTGGAACGTTCAACCACCTCGGGACCACGCTCCAGGATGCGCGGTTTCGCCCCGCCCTCGATAAGGCGCCAGGCACAGAAAAGTCCCGCCGGACCTGTTCCGACCACCACGGGCCGGGAGTTTTGATCGCAACTTCGAATTTCGATCGGTTGTGGCTGCCATTCCTGCACCTTCTGCGTCTTCAGCAATTTCTCTCGAGTTACAGATTTCACCTCGATGAGAACGGCGCAAACCCAGCGCGGAGGACGACCCCTGCGGCAATCGAGAGAACGACGGTGAAGAGCCAGGGTCTCGATCGAACGGGGAGGAATGCCCAGACGTTTGCTAACGAATCCCGGTAGGTCCTGCTCGGTCTTTCCGAGAGGAAGCACAACGTCGTGAACGATGAGTGTCATCGAACCGGACCTGAACCCTGACGTGGATCGATATTGCGCGGAGTTTTTCGCAACTGATCACGCTTCTGCTTCTTGCGCAGAGTTGAACCGGACTTGCCATTGGCAGGTCCTTCCCGATCCATCATGTAGTGCGCTAGCATCAGCGGGATGGCCTTGAACTCCCAGCGACTGGCAAACAGATCTTGATTGAGCTGATCCCGTCTCTCCAGGGATCGTCGCCCCTCAGCACTGAAGGAGCCATCCGGCAACTCGGCGAGGCATTCGATCGGCTTTGCAATCCGATGAACCATGCACTTTCCGTCCTCGAGAAGAGGGCAATCAAACCGCTGAGGCTTGTCGGTGTCCCCGATGAAGGAGAGTGACTGAGCGACACGCTCGAGGACTTCCCTTTCCTTGCCCCCTAGATGCGGTTTCTCAGAAAAGGCCCGGGCGATGTCGACCGCTTCCAGTTCGCTGATCCTCATCTTGTTCTCGGGGCGACGACATCGAACAGGGTCCCGCTGGCCATCAGGGCGAGATCCCGCGGTGGTTTCTTTCTCATGGAAGAGAGGACCCCTTGAGCGATCGAGAGAAATCAGCGCCTCTTCGATCAACTGCGAACGGGATGTAGATCCTCGATTTCCTCTTTTTCGTGGCATCGATATCCTCCCGCTCTTTGTCTCATCTCTCGACCCTATCGGAGAGGCGGTATTGTATCACGCCTCCGGTGAATCGACCCCCTGACGAGGGGGCCCCTTACCCAACGAAAACATCACAATCGAGGCGATGATCCACATAATCAGAGAGAAACCGAAAACGTAGCGAGGATCACCGGTCGTCTCTGCGACATATCCTCCGATCGGATGTCCTATCAGCCCGCGGACGCACACCAGCGCGATGTGAACCGCCATGTACTCACGTCCTTGGTTCTCGGGAGCAAACGAGAGCGGACCGACATTCCAGGCCAGGATGACTCCGGACATGGCGATGCCGAAAACTACTTCTGCCACGATAAAATCGGTAGGAGTCGTGGCCAGAGAAAGAAGCAACGCGTAGAGCGCAAGTCCGACATAACAGCCAGCAGACAACCGGCCGGGTCCGATCCGATCGAGGGTTCTGCCGAAGTAGGGAGTCAGGAGGATCATCACAAAACTGATGACCCCCTTGGAGCCGAGCAACACCGGCCACGAGAGATGCAGAAACTGTGCATCCACGGACCAGATCGGCTTGGCGGTGATCAGAGCCATGAACCCGATCCCGTACAGGACGAAACCGATCTCGTATCTCAGGAACCTGCGATCCTTGGCCATGATGCGCCACAGGGCCTGGGCACTGTTGATCTTCGGTGTATCCCCGGTGGCCACGTCACGATCACGCAACGGCACCTGTGCAAAGATGTGGCAAGCGAGCCATCCAGAGAGTGCCGCCACCAGGTAAATCCACGGGAACGCTTCGTTCTGGTAGTGAAGCCAGATCCCGGCACCGAGGGTGCAGACACCGGACGAGAGCGAACCCCACCTCTGGGCCAGACCGAACAGGCTGCCACGCTGTTCATCGGTGTAATTGCTGCGGAGGACACCATTCCAGGCGGAGGTGATGGGGACCGTTGCCAGCGATGTGATCGTCACCAGCACCAGAAACAACCAGGGAACAATCTGCTGACCTTGCTCGGTGCGTGACCAGTCACCGATCGCGGGCACCAACAACAGGCCCACCAGCGCCAGCGGTAATCGACCGAAGGTTGCTGCTCTTCGCAACAATCGACGCGGACCGGTGCGGGAGATCCAACCACCGAAAAACAGCACTGACCCCATCGACACCGCGGGAGCCATGACGATCAGGGTCAGAAGCAACGTATCGACGCCGAGTGCCTTGCGCGCGATCTCACCGGTCGACCACATCAAGCCGCCAAAGATCCCCTCGAAGAGGATGGCCCGGACGTGAAAACGGTACGTTTGCTTCTCGATATCAAACACAGAATTCCTTCACCGATGCGAGTAGGAAGGCGGGCTGAGGGCACCTGTTGACTTCGGGTCTACAAATTCCACTCGGGAGATCGTCTTGGTAAATCAAATGGTGCCCCAGAGAGAACACGGCGGCCATCCAATCCCGCTAAATGGAACTGCACTCCCCGTCAGTTTCAACAAATCAGCAGCAAGCAAAGAACTTGGTAGATTTCACGCTTGAGGTACTCCACCATCCAAGTCACTTCGATTCAACTTCGACAAAACAACGGGAGGCTAACGATGTTCAGAGGTCCTTTCATTTCGCTATGCATGCTCACATTGGTAACCAGCTGTCAACTTTCTTCGCCAGGAATCCAGGGCTCTGGCATCGAGGTAAGCGAACTGCGTTCCGTGCAGCCGTTCCAGCGAGTTCTTCTGGATGGAACTTCAGATGTAACCATCTCGTTTGGCGAGACACAGAGTGTCTCCGTCACCGGCGATGATAATCTCGTTCACCTGGTCAAAACTGATGTCCGTGGAAATCAACTTCGCATCGACACTTCGGGCTCCTACGGCACTTCGATCGGAATCCAGATCGACATCGTGGTACCGAGACTGATCGCCTGTGAGTTGAACGGCACTGGTGACATCGATATCTCCGGATACACGGGAGAAGAACTCGAACTCATCACCGATGGTATCGGCAACATCACTTGCGGCGGTACGGTGGGAATCGTCCATGCCACCACCGATGGGATCGGTGATATCGAACTCGCCGAACTGGTAGCCAGGGAAGCCTACGCCATCACCGATGGGATCGGTGGCATCGTGGTCAACGCGACCGAAAAAGTGGATGCCAGGATCAATGGTATCGGAAACATCACGATCATTGGCGATCCGAAAAATGTTCAGACCGAGATCGATGGAATCGGTGATATCATCCGTAACTGAACGGAATTCGGGGGAAGCGATGGGTTGGATCTGGGCCGCACTGGGAGGAGCCGTTGGTGCCTCGTTACGCTGGTGGGTCTATAAGATGATGAACCGCATCGATTCCAGTCCGGTCGAAGCCATCGCCCCGGCGACAGTGACACCGACAGCTGCCGGTACCCTCGTGGTGAATCTGGTCGGATCTCTTCTCGTCGGATTGGTAGTCGGATTCATCGATGCAAAATCGATCACCGATGAACGACTTCGCATCTTCCTGGTAGTCGGGATTCTGGGCGGATTCACCACCATGAGTGCGCTCGGCCTCGAAGGTTGGCAACTACTTCGTGAAGGACACACCTTGCGAACCCTGCTGTTGATCCTCGGTCAATGCATCGGATGCGTGATGCTGGCGGCAGCGGGCTGGATGATCGCCAAAAGTCTCGGTACTAGCGCCGGAACCTGATCAGGATTCACCATCGAGGGCCACGACGTACTCCTCGCCGTCGAAAACGACTCGATCACCGTTGTGTAAAACACGGCCTCTTCTCTTCTCGATCTCGCCATTGACCGCGACCTCGCCCTCGAGAATACGGATCTTCGCCTCCCCGCCGGTTCCGCACAGTCCGACCCACTTGAGAAACTGGGACAGCCGGATCGTTGGCGCTTCTTGTTGATTCATCCAATTCTCCGCGGCGGACCGTTGGCGCCATATCCTTCGAGCAAGGCATCCATCAACAGCGCATCGGCTGGATTCACCGCTTCGCTCGAATCGAGATCCCACACCGCAACCACCTCACCTGATTCATCGAGGATCGGCCGCGCGAT
>JBBWWE010000162.1:0-2260 GCA_050256595.1 Planctomycetota bacterium | reverse complement strand
AACTTTGCTCGCTGGATACACGGACGGGGGATAGCACCGTTCTCATCGAGGAGGGTTTTGAAGGGGCAAATATTGCTCCCAAGAGCGTTCGATATCTCAAGAAGCGCAATGAGATGGTCTGGTGGTCAGAGCGCAGCGGGTGGGGGCACTACTACCTCTACTCAATGGATGGCAAACTCAAGAACCCCATCACTTCCGGGATCTTTCGAGCTAGCCAGATTGTTGATGTCGATGAGGACAAGGGACTGCTCTATTTCAAGGGCAACGGGCGCGAACCGGGCGAGAACATCTATTTTCAGCATCTATACAGCATCTTTCTCGATGGTACCGACCTGACGCTGCTCGATCCCAGCGATGCCAATCACCGATCTGTATTGTCGCCCACCAAGAAGTACGTCATCGACAATTGTTCGAGGATCGACATGGCACCGATCTCGCGCATCTGTAATTCAGCCGGCGACGAGGTGATGAAACTGGAAGAATCTGATCTCACCCGGCTTACCGAAGCCGGCTGGAAGATGCCCGAGACCTTCACCTTCAAGGCGGCCGATGGGATCACCGAACTCTACGGCAACATGTGGAAACCATTCGATTTTGATCGGACAAAGAAATATCCGATCATCGCCGAGGTTTACCCGGGTCCGCAGACAGAAGGAGTCAGTCATTCCTTCTCGGCATCCAATGGTCGCCAGCAACTTGCTCAGATCGGCTTCATCGTTGTTCAACTCGGTCACCGCGGCGGAACCCCTGGACGTTCGAAGGCCTATCACAGTTATGGCTACTACAACCTGCGCGACTACGGACTTGCCGACAAGAAAGCTGGAATCGAGCAACTCACCGAGATGTACCCATTCATCGATATTGAACGCGTCGGGATATATGGCCATTCCGGCGGGGGATTCATGTCGGCGGCGGCGTTGCTACAGGAACCCTACAACGACTTCTTCACGGTCGCGGTTGCCTCGTCAGGAAACCACGACAACAACGTTTATGGCCGTCACTGGGCAGAGCGGTATCACGGACTGAAAGAAGTGGCCGTCAAGGAAGAGGAAAAGGGAAAGAAGGGGAAAGGGCAAGAGAAGTCCGACACGTCTTCTGCCTTCGATGATGACGACGTGAAAAAGGACGAAGACGAGAACAAGGACACCAAGAAGGATGACGTGAAAAAAGAGGACGACGAGAAGAAGAAAGACGAGAAGGACGACGAAGAAAAGACGCGTTTCGAGATTCACGTGCCGACCAACGCCGAACTGGCCGCAAATCTGAAGGGGAAACTACTGCTGGTTCATGGCGACATGGACAACAATGTTCACCCCGCAGGAACGATGCGGCTCGTCAATGAACTGATCAAGGCGAACAAACGGTTCGACATGTTGATTTTCCCCGGAAAACGCCACGGGTTTGGAGATTTCTCAACGTATTTCACGCAGAGGAAATGGGAGTTCTTCGCAGAGCATCTTCTCGGAGACCACCAGACAGGTGCAGACATACTGATCAAGCAGTAATAGCTTTCTTTACTTTCGAAGAAGCTACTGGTCTCTTCCCGGGGGGCGCCGTTCCAAAGGAGCCCTTCGCCGATGAATATGCCTTCTAGTTGCCTCGGCGGGGACGGCCGCCCGGTATGCCGGGATCGGTGACAGGGATTTCTGATTCCCAGCGTTTTCCAGTGGCATTGCCGCGATTGACGTGGCGGCGCGTGTCCTTCTGTGCCGGACGTTTACCGGCGAGGGCCTTGGCAAGCGCTTCCTCGATGGGCTTCGTTTTCGAATCGGCTTCGACTTTGGCTATCACTTCGACTTTGAGTCCAAAGGTATCGGGATTCAGAACCCAGATTCCAGCCTCTGGTTTTTCGATGCCGATCGATTTCAGTTCTGAAATTGTATCGGTGGAAGCCCAGTTGAAGCGACCGAGGTACGGCTCTTTCCATGCCAGGGTCACGAGCTTTTGCAGTTGCTTCGGGTCGAGCCCAGCGGTGATGACCAGGGGAAGTCGATCACAGGCGGAGATGTTGACGGCCCTTCGCACATCCTTGGCGATGGGGAGAGTGGAGAAAGCGGCGGTCTTCTTGCTCTGGGGAACCTTGTACTCTTCGATGATCCGATCCATCTCGAGCGCCAGCACGGTGCCCTCCCAACCGACCGAGCCACCAAAGACCATCGTCGGGCTACGTCCGGCTCGGCTCAGTCTGCTCTTGCCGTCATGAGAAAGGACGGTGAAAACTGTGTTATCGAGTTCGCCTGATCGTCCACGATAGATGCTT
>JBBWWE010000161.1:0-2356 GCA_050256595.1 Planctomycetota bacterium | reverse complement strand
TGGGCGAAAAGAGCGTCTCCGGTTCCGCCGCAGATGAAGACGTTTCCATCGGACAGCAAAGTCGCTGTGTGGAAAACCCGTCCCCCTTGTGTAGTGAGGATCAGATTGCCTTCGATATCGGTGTCGATGAAATCACCCGATAAGGTCTCGGGGATCGGTTCGTTGATGCCGACTCTCGCACCCTGGTCAAAGAGTTCTGCGGTATCGATCGAAGTGAGATGTCTCTCGTCACTGCCTCCGACGATGAGAACGGTTCCACCTTGGAGGGTTGTCGCAGTATGACCATATCTAGGGCTGACCATCGAAGGACCCTGATAGACGTCGTTGTCTTCAAGAAATGCGGCGGCATTGTTGATGTTGGGAATGGAGTCGGAGTCTCCGTGACAGCCGACCAATCCAAGCAGGACCGAAGTGCACACGCAAGCAATGACAAGCCAGTGGCCTGAGTTCATCGAACTGGTATGGGGGCTCATTCGGTTTTGTTCTTTCCGTGCGGCGAAGGATCAGCCCCGAGTGAGCGAGCAAAGCCATCGCAAAAACCATGTCGGCCAAATCCGAGGATGCTGGACCCCATCCGGACTCCTCTCTGACATTACCCTCAAAACTGAAGGCGAGGAGTCAACGGAACCCCGGGAATCCCGGTATCCCTCAGACCTCATATTACCTCACGAGCGGTGGATTGTAGATCGGGACCTGGGGCCTGTCCACTGAGGCCGGGGAGGTCCAGAAATCGGTCCATAGCCCGCTTTTTCTCACCATCTGCCAGGGTCCATAGCAGCATCAACCGGGCCAATGGGAAACGGAATAAACCCGCTC
Source organism: Planctomycetota bacterium (assembly GCA_050256595.1). Classification (GTDB taxonomy): domain Bacteria; phylum Planctomycetota; class UBA8108; order UBA1146; family UBA1146; genus UBA1146. The sequence continues at coordinate 1,540 of JBBWWE010000161.1, read as the reverse complement.
ATAATCGCGATGATATCGCATAATTGAGCGGAATTGGCACAACCGCTGGGGGGGGTGTTAAAGGGGAGTTATCAGCGCAATAGGAACGTTCTCGCGCACAACTGAAGCGGACAAGAAAAAACGGGGCCTCCCGGGCTCGAACCAAGGGGATCACGCAATCCGGGTTCTCGCCTCCTTCCGGAGGCCCCTCCAAAAATTCAGTTCAGTTTCCGAGACCCTCCTCCAGCAGTGCTGCTGGGTCTTCGATGAGGATCTGATCGGACACCAGCAACCCAACGATGGTCGAGAACTGTTCGACCAGCGGTTCCTGATTCGCATCGAGAATTCTCCCCTGCTCGTTTCCGTAATGAAGGTAGAGAACGATCTGAACGGCGCGAGGAAGCGGTCGTGGTAAAGGCTCTTCTGGAATCAGTTCACCCGAGGATGGATCGATTTCTCCGGGTTGTGGGACCGTCTCCGAATCCCCCTCTTCCTCTTCTGACTCGGCCAGTTCTTCTCTCTCATCGAGGAATGGGAAATCAGTCAGGTTTTGCTCGGGAAGCAAGTCACTGCTGTCCCATTCCCGGACCCATTCCCCTTCTTCACCCAGGTAGTGAATATCCAGTGCCTTCACTCGATCATAGAGTGCGGTTCTGGAACCCTGGTCGAGCGGGTCTGTTTCAAGATCCCATTCGACCCGTCTGAATAGGATAAAATCTCCATTCTCTTCTCCTGGTCGCAGGGCGTATCCAACCGAAGAGACTTCATCAGTCCAGCTCGCAATCTCGTCTTCCGGAGCGGGAACCGGAGAGGTAGTGAGGAAATCGATGACATCCTCGGCGTCGTCTTCATCACCTCGGTCCTCTCCCCGAAAGATATCTTGTCCGAGACCGCGCCAGACCACGCCTTGCAGATCTCTTCGCATCTGATTGAGAATCGCTTCACCGATCTTGCTGCTCATGGTGGTTTGCTGGATGCGGCGATCTGCCTCCAGGGTGCTGGTGAGGATCGTGTAACTTGCCATCAGGACCATTCCGAAGATCGACATGACGACCACGATCTCGATAAGGGTGAATCCGCGTTGGTTCATCAGAATCCGAACCCTCCCAGAGTTGCATTCCCTTGGGCATAACTGGCAAGAGGGTCGTCCTCGGCAACGAGGATCCTGGTTCCGATGGCGAATTCCTCCATCGAATCGGCATCGAGACCGGGAACCTCGAGGATCAGCGTGATCTCCAGCAGCCTGGGGCCGGTTTCCTCGGTAGAGAGGTCCATGACGATGGATCGCCATGGCCAGAGGACCGATTTGCCAGGAACTTCCAGGTTTCCTTCGAGGGCTTCCTCGAGTCCAAAGGCGACCTCGTCTAGCTTTTCGCGGGCCAACCGTCTTACCAGGCGATCCTGGTTGTAGGTGAAGGCTCGATCGACAGCATCGGTTCTCAGATAGAGAAGACTGAGAAAAGCGCCGCTGATGATGGCGACTGCCATCACCAGTTCGATCAGGGTGAATCCATTTTCAGTGGTCGTGGCAAGAGGATTACGGATTACCATTGAGGAATCT
>JBBWWE010000160.1:0-9303 GCA_050256595.1 Planctomycetota bacterium | reverse complement strand
TCGCGGATCGCTTCGGCGAGTTTTCCCTGTTCGGTGTACTTGGTGCTGTGTGCGCGGCCTGTTCCGCTGGATTCCAGATCGCGGAAGGTGGCCAGAGCTCGATCAGCATCTTCAATCCTGCCGGCACGGCGCCATGCCAGTTGCAGGTTGTTCCAGGCTCCCCGGATGGTTGGATCGAGTTGAACGGCCATCTCGAAGTGTGGAAGCGCCTCATCACTTCTACCGGTACGGATCAACCCGATGGCGACCTGATAGTGGCAGTCCGAATCACGAGGAGCGTGCCTGAGTGCCCGCTCGAATTCACCGAGAGCCACCTCCTCTGCCCCCATGAAACGGTGGACGATGCCAAGGGTGTATGCGACTCGCGCATCGTCTGGTTGAAGTTGGTGTGCTTTCGCCAATGTCTGGAGAGCGCGGTCTGCTCCTTTCTCTGCCTGGTTCAATTGTGCGACGGCAAGATTGAATCGGGGGACAAAGTGTGAGGGAGATTTCTCGACCAGTTTCAGCAACGTTTTTTCTGCATCCTCGAACCGATGCTGTGACAGCAGCGTCAAACCTTCGAGGTGGAGAGAGAGCAGTTCCGGAGTTGGAGGTCTGGGAGCGGAAGTACACGACGAGAGAAGAGAGAAACAAACCAGAACAAGAATCAGGAGTAATCGACGAGACAGCACCCGATCCCCCTTCGTTTGCGGTGTCGTTCGCGGTTCCAATCTAGTCGCTGGAGGAGTTCAACTCTACCGGGGCTGGGTACGGCTCAACGGAGTTGCCGACGCAGTGCCGAGGGCAGGTCTGGACTGAGGAAACGGTATCCCAGCTGGTTCAGCCGATCGGAAATCACCAGAGGACCTTCCAGGACCAAGCGCTGACCCATCTCTCCCATCAGCAGGCGGATGACGAATGCCGGTACAGGAGGTGCCATTGGTCTGCGCAGAGCAGCGGCGAGCGTTCTGGTGAAGTCAATATTTCTAACCGCCCCTGGGGCAGTGCAGTTGAGGACGCCAGTGATGGAAGGATCTGCCAGAACCCAGCGGATGATCTCGACCAGGTCGTCGAGATCGATCCAACTCATCCATTGACGTCCTGAGCCGATGCGACTTCCCAGGCAAAATCGAAACAGGGGCAACAGTTTGGCGAGAATGCCTCCTGCAGGCGAAAGCACCAGTCCGATTCGAAGCCGCACCACTCGGGTGCCGACTTCTTCCATCGGCGATGCTGCATTTTCCCAGTCTCGACAGAGATTCCCCAGAAAACCATCGCCGAGGGGCGAGTCCTCTGTCATCTCCTCGTCACCTTCGCCCGGGTAACCTCCCACGGCGCTAGCGGTGATGAATGCGGATGGGGGAGAGGACAGTTGTCGCAACAGGGAAACCAGATTTCGGGTCGCATCAACCCGGCTCGATCGAATCTTGCGCTTGCGTTCATCGCTCCAGCGACTTGATGCGATGTTTTCTCCCGCCAGATGCACCACCGCATCGATCTTTTCGAACTTTTTACGTTCCTTTGTCGGGATCTCTTCGGGTGATTCGAGGGGTCGCCAGCGGATCTCGTCTTCGCCACGGGGATCTGTGCGGACTGCGCGGATCACCCGGTGTCCTTGTTTTTCGAGTACAGGGATCAGCGTCGATCCGATCAGACCGGAAGCACCGGTCACCAGGATCAGAGAACCATCATCCAGGGGTGATCGAGGTCCTGCTGCACTCATGCCCGTTTCTCTTTCATCGAGAGGCAGCCGACTCACCTACAAGCGTCACCGCCTTGACATATCCCGGCGATCCGTAGGTGTCGTCGAAACTGGTGGCTACCGAGTCGAGTCCCGCCTCGACATGGGTGACGAGGCTGGCGACATCGATGGAACCTTCCTCGATCAGGTGCAGTGATTTGCGATAGATCGATGGACGACCGTCCTCGTCGAACCCGCCGGAAGCCCCAACCGGGCACAACAGGGTCGGAACGCGGAACTGGACCGCGTTCATCGCTTCGAGACTGGCGCCGCCGTGCCCGTGCGCATACATGAGAACCGTCGCCTGGGTGCGGATGAGAGCCGGGATCTGCTCGAAGATGATGCCGGCCCCGGCGGCATCGACGAAGAACTCGACTCTGCGTCCGCCCGTGCGGGTCAGGATCTCATCGACCAGATCAGATGATGTCGGATCGACGGTGTCCGCACCGTAGCGCTCTGCGAGTGCTCTCTTGATCGGATCCGGTTCGCTGACAACCAGTGCGCCCTGATACCCGTATAAATTCCTGAGAGCCTGGATGAAGAGCAGTCCTGCGGGGCCGGCTCCACAGATCAGCACACAGCGAACGCGGTCTGCTGGATCATCAGCATCGAATCGATACCGGGAAGTTGCCGACATCACGGTCTCGAGCGAATGAAGGACGCATGCGAGAGGCTCCGTCATCACCGTTTCGGTGGCCGGTAGATCGGAGGTCACCTTCAGCAGGTTGACCGCTGGAACGCTGATGAAATCCGCGAGGCCGCCGGGCAGGCCGGTGATGCCAAACTCTCGATACCATTCACATTGATGAGAGAAGCCGCTGGCGCAGTACTCGCACAGGTGTTCTTTGCCCTCGCTGACACAATTGAGACCCTGATCGATCACCACCCGGTCTCCCGGAGATAAATCCAGCACCTGATCCCCGACCTCCTCGATGGTACCTGTGACCTCGTGACCGAGGATCTGCGGGTGCTCTTCGAGTGGAACGGGAAATCCCCGTTCATCGACGTTGTAGTTCGCCTCTCCGGTATAGATGTGATAGTCGGAGCCACACAATCCGACCGCATCCACCCGTATCATCGCCTCTTTCGAGCCGAGCGCAGGACGAGGGATCTCCCGCACCACCATCGAACGGGGAGCTTCGAGCACACTGGCTCTCATCATCCTCACATCAGGCATCGGTGCGCTCCTGCTTCAGGGATCAAAGCGAGACGGATTGTTCCGCCCAGATCTGGAATTCCCGGTGCTTGTGGATCTCCGCATGGGCCAACTTGTGGCCGCTTGCGACCTCGACGACATGCTCGAACACCCTCTGTCCCACCTGAGGGATCGTTTCGGTTCCGTCGATGATGGAGCCGGCACCGAGATCGATGTCGTCCGGCATCCTCTCGAAAACAGGAGTATTGGACGCGAGTTTCAGGACCGGACAGATGGCGTTTCCGATGGTGGTTCCTCTACCGGTAGTAAAGACCACCACGTTGGCTCCACTGGCGACCATCCCGGGTACCGACTCCTGATCGTAGCCAGGACCCTGCATCAACTGCAGGCCCTTACCCGTGGGAGGTTCCGCATATTCGGTGGTTCCCTCGACTCGGGTGGTTCCGCCCTTTGCGATGGCTCCGAGAGATTTGATGGTGATATTGAGCAGGCCTCCGTCGATGTTTCCCGGACTTGGATTTTCATCGAGAACTGTACCCACGGCCGATGCGTACTGCTTGTACCAGTCGACCAGTCCGTAGACTTCTCTGGCTACATCCGCATCGCGAGAACGAAGCGCCAGAACATGTTCGGCACCGCAGAACTCGGGGACCTCGCTGAGGATCACGGTTCCACCACAGCGAACAACCAGATCGGCGGCGTGCCCCAGAGCAGGGTTGGCGGATAATCCCGAGAATCCATCCGAACCACCACATTCGAGGCCCAGCACGATCTCGCTGGCGGGAATCGTCTCGCGAACGGCTCGGTTCACCTCGGGGAGCATCTCCTTGACTGCGGCAAGTCCCTTGCTGACCACCTGCGCGGTACCACCGGCGGACTGAACTCCGAGCCACTGGACCGGTTTTTCGAAGCCATCGTCACCACGACGACGCAGATAATCCTCCATCTTCGACAGGTTCGTCTTCTCGCAGCCGAGTTCGATCATCACCACCGCGCCGACATTGGGATGGGCGGCGTAGTTGGCGAGAGTTCTCAAGGTGACATCCAGATTATTCCCGTCGGAACAACCACAGCCCTTGTTGTGGGGGATCCCCACAACCCCATCGACATTTGGATACAGTTGCGGATCGAACAGGGTGTGTTCTGCAATGATGGAGATCTGCTGCGCTTCATGGCTAGCACACATGCTTGTCGGCACGATCAGGATGTGATTTCTGGTGCCTACTTTGCCATTGGACCTGCGGAATCCCTCGAAGGTGGGGATCTCCGATTCGCCGAAGTAATCGGGCGCTGGGGTACTGAGTTGATCGGGGACCTCACGCACAACGGGAACATCGTTACTCATGTTTGATCGCGTTACGACCTCGCCGGCGCCGATCCCCTTCGATTTGCCGATGGGCTGTCCGTACTGGATCACCTGCTGATCGACCGGGATCTCGACCAGCGCAAATCGATGTCCAGCAGTGGGTTGACCCCTCACCAGCAACGGATCCTGTCCAGGCATCTCGATCGAGGTGCCTTCTTCAAAGCCAAACTTGATCACCGCGACATTATCGTCGGGATGAACCTGGATGGCGTGCTGTTGAAGGGGGAGAGCCCCTGTGGGTCCGGACATCGATTAAGCACCTTCCCGAACTGGATCCAGCAAAGATGAGGCGTCTGACCCCACCCCGATAGTATATCGAGCGATCCTGTTGCTGGGAAACGCCCGTTGTGGCTGATCATCATTGCTGTACACAGAAACTGTGCCTATTTTGAGGGGGATCGTATGTTCAGTTCCAGAGGTTTCGATTCGAGGAGGAGTAATCGATGAGCAATCCCAGCAGTACATCCAGAGGTGAGGGTCTGAACCGAAGGCAACTGATGACGGGTGCAGCGGCCGCGACGCTCCTGTCCGCGGTTTCCGCTCCTGCCAGCGCGTTTGAGCCGAGATTTAGTCGCGCCGACGGCAACCGGATCCGCCAGTCGATCGCCCACTGGTGTTTCTCCGAACACTGGAGTGTCGAGCAGACCATCGATCATGCCGTTGATCTTGGTTGCCAGAGCGTCGAACTGATCGAGCCGAAGTACTTTCCCTTGCTCGATAAGAAGGGACTGGTATGTGCCATCGGGCAGATCGATATGGCACCCGATCCACCTTTCGTGAAGGGGTGGAACAATCCGAAACATCACGAGCAACTGCTGAAAGCGACCCGGGACTCCATCGACGCATGCGCTGAACATGGGTATCCAAACGTCATCGCATTCACTGGAATGCATGATGGTTTTTCGAAGGAGGAGGGTGCAAAGAACTGCGTCGAGGGTTTGAAAAAGATCGTCGATTACGCGCAGAAGAAGAAAGTTGTCCTGTGCATCGAGGTGTTGAACACTCGCGACGATACCCATCCGATGAAAGGTCATCCTGGTTATCAAGGCGATGACACCGAGTACGTTGTGGACATCATTCGACGGGTGGATTCAGCAAACCTGAAACTGCTCTTCGACGTTTATCACATCCAGATCATGAATGGCGATGTGATTCGTCGTCTGCGCCAGTACAAGGATCTACTCGGGCACGTTCATGTGGCGGGCAATCCCGGCCGTAACGAGATCGGCAATGATCAGGAGATCTGTTACAAGGCAGTGATGGAGGCGCTGATCGAGATCGGCTACGAGGGATACGTCGGGCAGGAGTTCCTGCCCACGGGAGATCCTCTCGCTAGTCTCGCCGCGGCGGTCAAGATCTGCGACGTCTGATCACCACCGTCAACTACTGATCTCGCACCACTGACCGCTCTTTGCCGATTCGATGACCCCATCGCAAACCTTCTGCGTCTGCAGTGCGCAGCGGAAATCTGGCTGAGCAGCTTCACCCTTTTCGACGCCGATCAGAAAGTCTGCCAGCGCGTTGATGAAGGTGTGTTCGTATCCAATGGTGCATCCGGGGACCCACCATCGATCCATGTAAGGATGCTCGAAGTTGGTGGTGTGGATCCTGCGCCATCCGGTCAGGTGATCCTCGACCTTCTGGCCGTCTGCTTTACGAGTGTGCTCGAAGAAATCGAGATACTGCGGATCTTCCAGGTCGAAGTGGACCGATCCGTCATGCCCGTTGAGTTCAAAAGTATTGTAGTTCTTACGACCTCGGGCGTAGCGGGTCGATTCAAAGGTTCCCATCGAACCATTCTGGAAGCGAGCCAGGAACATGCAGGCATCATCGATTCCGACCGGCTGTACTTTTCCTGTTTCCTGGTGCATCCGTTCGCGAACGAAGGTTTCCGTATCGGCGACGACTCTCGTGATGGGTCCGTTGAGCCACATCGCGGTATCGATGGAATGCGCCAGCAGATCGCCGGTGACTCCTGATCCAGCGGCATCGAGATCGAGCCTCCAGAGCGTCGCTCCGCCCTGGGGAACATCTTCTGCGATGGTCCAGTCCTGAAGATAAGTGCCTCGATAATGGAACGGTTTTCCGATGCGCCCCTCATCGACCAGTTGCCTTGCCAACGCGATGGCGGGTACGCGCCGGTAGTTGAACCAGACCATGTTGGGAACACCTGCAGCCTCGACCGCCTCGGTCATCTCGACCGCCTCGTCGACGTTCATCGCCAGCGGTTTCTCGCACAGTACCCACTTCCCGGCCTCGGCAGCGGCAACGGCGATATCGTGGTGAAGGTGATTGGGAACGCAGATGTCGATCGCATCGATGTCATCACGCTCGATGAGGGCGCGCCAGTCTGACTCCACCGATGCATAGCCCCAGTTGCTTGCGAAAATCGAAGCGTTTTCCTTGTCCCTGGCGCACAGTGCCTGCAGAACGGGTTTGGTTTCGAGGTCGAAAAAACGGTTCACCTTCTGGTAGGCGTTGGAATGGGCCTTGCCCATGAAGCCGTAACCGATCATTCCGATCCGGAGCTCCTTCATCGAGTTTCCTCCCGGGTTCCGTAGCTCGAGTTCAGGTCATCGATGGAGCTCTTGCAACTGGCGGTGGCTTGCCAGGCATCGGGCCAGAAGCACAGGTCCACCGTCCACCAGTCATGAGGAACGGCTTCCTTCGCCAGGGCAGGAACGATGGTATCGAAATCGAGGAGTCCGAGTCCGAAGGGTGGGTGACTGGAGGTCTCGTCACTTCCATCGGCAGCTTTGTGGCAAGTGTTGTCGGAATCGATCAGGTGGATGTGATTGATGCGTCCACTGAGCATCTCGATCAGTTCCAGCTGTCCACCGGGCAGGATCTCTTTCTCTCCTGGATGCCTCGCTCCGACAACAGAAACCATCTGGCCGTGGCAAGTGTCGTAGAGGACTCCGAAGTTCGGGTCCGGAATCGTCTCGAGGATCTGAACTACATCGGTTGGTTTATTGAATGCGAATCCTGGCTCGAACTCCCAGGTCATCTGCAGTCCGTGATCGGTGGCGATGATGCAGCATTCTTTCCAGGTATCGACGACCCTCTTGAATGCCGTCTGGCGATCTACCGATTCGAAGATGGTCGGTGGCTGGACCGTATCGACACGGATCGTCTCGATGCCCATGTCGCAGCAGAACTCGCAGTTCTTCCTGAACTCTGCGATGTAGGCACTGGGGTCATCGGTATCGATCAGATGTTCTCCCCAGAGATTGGCGGCCAGGCCGCTGAACTCGAGTCCCATCTCCCGGACACGAGAGGCGATTTCCTGCCGCTGACTCTGTCCAGGAAGATCATCCGGATTCGGGTGTGGCGGGAACCCCCCGACCTCGACACCGTCGAAACCGAGCTCTTTGAGTTTTTCGCAGACCGTGAAAAAGTCGACGGGATCCTTCTCGTAAGGACCGATGGTGTAGGCCCACGAGCCGATAGATATTCTTCTCATGATTCAACCTCCTCGGATATTCGGGACAGATTGACCCGATTCCGCCTCATTCGTAGCCTCACCAGGAGCAGTGGTCAAACCCTATCTTTTGACGAACTGGCATCCTATGGCGGATTGCGATGCGATCCGGGCACGATATCTTCATGAGGACTCATTAGTGAGCAAGGTTATTGAGCAGCAGGGAGATGTTTTGAAAGCACTTCGCAGGCAAGCTCGTGAATCGCGAGCAGTAGCACTCGAACAAGTTGACGAGCCAACACCTGGGCACGGGGAGGTGTTGCTGGAAGTACGTCACTGCGGAGTATGTGGCAGCGACCTTCACGTGTACCTCAACCACAAGGGATACGAATCCGTGTTAGCGCAGGTCACTCTTGGCCATGAATGGGCCGGAGTAGTGGTCGGTTGGGGTGAAGGTGTGGATCGCTGGGAGGAGGGGCAGCTAGCGACGATGATTGCCCTGCAAGGCTGCCTGAGAGATGACTGTCACTATTGCTCTTGTGGGATGACACAACTGTGTCCCGAAAGAAGAGTTCAGGGATTACATCTCGACGGAGCCATGGCCCAGCGGATCGTCGTCGATGATCGATACCTGATACCATTGCCCGGCGACATCGATACGGTAGCTGCTGCGCTTACAGAGCCACTCTCGGTCGCCGATCACTGCGTTAACGACTGCTCCGAAATCGAATCGGGAGATCGTGTGGTGGTCTGTGGTCCCGGAGTCATCGGTATCCTCTGTGCTCTGATGGCGCGTCAACGAGGTGCCAATGTCGTTATTAGCGGCATCGAGGCGGACGAGCCGGTTCGACTGGCAACAGCAAGAAAGATCGGATTCGAGACGATGACTGTTGGAGAGGGGCATCCTTCCCTGACAGAGCAACTCGCTGACCAGGCTGTCGATGTGCTCCTCGATGCTTCGGGAGCTTCGCAGGTTCTGGAGGAGGCACCGGGGATTGTCCGTTCCGATGGCACCATCTGTGTCGTGGCACTCTATCCACAAGAGGTGACTCTCGATTTCAACGTCCTGGTGCGTAATCAGGTCGATCTCAGAACCTGCTATGCATCTTCCCTGCCCAACTACGAGAAGGCGATCGCGTGTCTTCATGCCGGCGAGATCCCGATCGAAGACCTCGTGCGAATCTATCCACTCGAACAGGGCCTGCGCGCCTTCGAGGAAGCCGAGCGCCAGGAAGTGCTCAAGCCGGTGCTGGCCTGTTGAAAATCCGCCATCGTTGACCGGATAATTCTTCAACAGTGGGTGTCACTTGCGACAATTGTTGCCGCAGCCGTGCAACGAACTCGATGTTGTGAAAGACGGGGTTTCGCAAGCCGCCATTGCCCGGATACTACCTGCAAGGAGAGTGGTAGATGATTCCGCGATTTTTCTCGTTATTCTTGCTGGTCATGGTCGTCAGCGGCTGTGGCGGTGGTGGCGGTACCGATCCTCCGCCTCCTCCGCCGGTGGCCGATTTCATCGCAACACCGACCAGCGGAGATTTCGATCTGACGGTTGCCTTTACCGATACGTCGATCGGCGACATCGATACATGGCTGTGGGATTTCGGCGATGGCAGCACTTCAACAGAATCGAACCCTTC
>JBBWWE010000159.1:0-2966 GCA_050256595.1 Planctomycetota bacterium | reverse complement strand
AGAAGACGCTGAACCAGAAGACACTGAACAAGGAAACGCTGCAGCCCTAAGCCCTGAAGAGGCAAGTGCTGAAGAAGAGGTGATCGAGGAACAGGCCAGTCAGCCAGAGGAGTCCGAAACGGAATCGGTCGAACAGGAGTCCGTCGAGGAAACTCCCGCGGCTCCGAAGTCGCGCCGCCTCAAGAAGGACAAGGCGGCAGAACTCTCCTTCGAGTGGTACGTCATCAAGGTCGCCAATGGCCGCGAGGACACCCTCTCACGGAAAGTGGAGAAGACCCTCTCTCTGAGAGAACTCGATAAGCATGTCAGGACGATCGTGGTGCCGAAGCAGAAGGTTACCGAGATCAAGGACGGCAAGAAAAGAGTCCGGGAGCACAAACTCTACCAGGGTTACTTCTTCATGGAATGCCAGCTGGTCGACGAGATCTGGTATCTCCTGCGCGACATCCAGGGAGTGGGTTCCTTCGTCGGAGGTGCACTCGGTGCTAAGCCGATGCCGATGGTTCCTGACGAGGTCAGAAAATTGCGAGACATGATCGAACAGCGCGAGAGCGAAGCTCCGCCTGAACTGAAAATTGACGTCAAGAAGAACGATACCGTGAAAGTGAAGGACGGTCCTTTCGAGAACTTCGAGGGGATTGTCGAGGAGGTTCATCCAAAGACGGGCAAACTGCGAGTGATGGTCACCATCTTTGGCAGGGAGACCCCGGTGGACCTCGAGTACTGGCAAGTAGAACAGACTTGATCTCGATTTGATCGGGATCCATGCGGGAGGAGCGCTGGAGACAGTTGTTCCGTAGACCGCAGGACAGGTGAAACATGGCAAAACGCAAGAAAGTTCTCAGCACGATCAAATTGCAGGTTGCCGGAGGGCAGGCCACGCCTGCGCCGCCGGTCGGGCCTGTTCTTGGTCAGGCCGGGGTCAACATCGGAGAGTTTGTTCAGCGATTCAATGCTGAAACATCGAGCCAACAAGGCCTGATTATTCCGGTTGTGATCAGTGTGTACTCCGATCGCTCCTTTGACTTCATCCTGAAATCTCCACCGGCAGCCGTTCTGATCAAGAGGGCACTGGGCATGGAGAAGGCTGCGAATGTCCCGGGGCACGAGGTGGTTGGCGTCATCAGCCCGGCGCAGGTGCAAGAAATCGTAGAACTGAAGACCGCAGATCTCAACGCGGCTTCCCCCGAAGCCGCCGCCCGCATCGTCGAGGGTACAGCCCGGAGCATGGGTGTGGCTCTGGAGGGCTCGCCTGAAGCAGAGCGGGTTGGCGAGGCACCGGAAGAAGGCTTCAGTCAGGAAGAATTGGCAGCCCCCGCTGCTGTGGCGGCAGACACCGGTGCTGTGGCGGAAGACTCTGGCGAGGTAGCGGAAGACCTGGAGAAGGAGGCGAAGGACTGATGGCAAGATTCAGCAAACGTCACGCTTCCAACAGGTCGAGTAACGGTGATTCGTCGCCACTGGCTGTGCCCGAGGCGGTCAAGATCCTGAAGGGATTTCAGGGTGCCAAGTTCGACGAGACGGTGGAGATCGCCGTCCGTCTCGGCATCGATCCCCGTCAGGGGAACCAGAATGTTCGCGGTGCGTTTTCCCTACCGCATGGAATCGGCAAGGAAGTCAGGGTCATCGCATTTGTCGAGGGACCCGAAGCCGATGAAGCCAAGGAAGCGGGAGCCTGCGAAGTTGGTGGAGCCGAACTTGCAGAGAAGATCGAGGGCGGCTGGTTCGAGTTTGATATCGCCATCGCCCATCCGTCGATGATGCGCTTCGTTGGAAAACTCGGAAAAGTGCTCGGCCCCCAGGGGAAGATGCCGACTCCGAAGTCCGGAACCGTGACTACTGAAGTACCCGCTGCCGTTGCAGAATTCGTAGCGGGCAAGATCGAGTTCCGCAATGATGCGGGTGGAATTGTTCACGCACCCGTTGGTCGACGCAGTTTCGAGGAAACGCAACTCGCGGAGAACATCGAGGCCTTTATTGGTCATCTCGAGAAGTTGAAGCCGACCTCAACCAAGGGTGTTTACATGAAGAAGGTTCATATCAAGTCAACGATGTCGCCATCGATTTCGGTCGAGTGCGTGTCGTAGGGCGAGAGAGCAGGAAGGGAGGGCCACATGGCCCGTAGGCTCAAGGTCATGATGTCGAAGCAACTGCTTCAACATCTCGACGATGCCGGTGATTTGCTCCTCGTCGACTTTTCCGGCCTGGATTCGCATGAGGATTACGAGGCTCGAAAGGAATTCCGTTCGGAGGGTCTTTCGATCAACGTCGTCAAGAATTCGATTCTCAAACGAGTCATGGATGACAAAGGAACGGAGTTCCCGGAAGAGACATATCTGGGACCTCTGGCGATAGTGGTTGGCGACACCGATGCCATCACTGCTAGCAAGACGATTGCCGCCTGGAGGAAAAAGAACAGGAAGAAGATGCCACTCAAGGGTGGTGTGCTGGAAGGTGAGATTCTCGGTCCAGTCGAGGCCGAAAGCCTCACCAAGATGTTGAATTTTGAAGAGGCGCGTGCAGCGGTTGTTTCTGCGATTGCCGGACCGCTGATTGGCCTGGTGGCCATTACCCAGAACCTGCTCACTGGAATCCCCGGTGTGTTGCAGGCGATCGCAGACAAGAAGAATGAAGAAGGAGAGTAGCAGCCATGTCTGATGAAGCTGCAACCGACACTGAGAAGGCCGCTCCGAGCAAAAAAGTGGGCGCCCTCATGGAGAGCATCAAGGACCTCAACGTCATGGAACTCGTCGAGCTCAAAGATGTGCTCGAGGATGAGTTCGGAGTAACTGCCAGTGCTGGTATGCCGATGATGGGTATGCCGATGATGGGTGGCGGTGGCGAAGAAGAGGCCGAGGAGCAAACCGAATTCGATGTCATCTTGACCGCTATCGGGGACAAGAAAATCCCTGTCATCAAGGCGGTGCGTAGCATCACCGGACTCGGCCTCAAAGAGGCGAAGGATC
>JBBWWE010000158.1:0-5106 GCA_050256595.1 Planctomycetota bacterium | reverse complement strand
GTGAAAGGGTCGATGGACCGTTCCTTCTCGTAGTGGGCGGCCCGCGCCAGGAAGTCTGCTCCGACCTTGGCGTTTTGTGTCGTTTGAACTTCCACTCCGGTGACCAGTACCACATCTGCACCTGCCTGGATGGCATCGACTCCGGCGGCGACGGCGAGCCCGCCGGATGCACAGGCGCCCTCGATGCGGGAAAAGGGAGTATGGAGGAAGCCGGCATCTGCAGCAGCGGCCAGTGCTCCGAGGTGGCCTTGATGACAAAAGAGTTCGCCGACGAAGTTGCCGACGTATCCCCGATCGACAACAGCCGCATCGATCCCCACGTCTTTACAGGCATCGAGCATGACCTGATGTAACAGTTGTTCGAGCGAAGGATTTTCTTTGGTGCCGAAATCGGGGTGTTTCTTCCAGATGAAATCTGGGTGGAACTTGCCGATGAAGGGTGTGATGGCACCCCCCGCGACGGTGACTCTACGATTCGGTTTCAAGGCTCCTCCATCACAGGTGCGCTTCGCGCGCGCGTGGTATGAGTTTGTCTTCGGAATCGACGACGGGAATTCTCCAGGCCGGGATCCATTCGATCTGCTCGAAAATCCAACCCGCCTCCAGCAGTCTTCGGCGCAAGTCAGGTAGGTGCGCTGCGCCGTAGAAGATGGCGGTCCGGCGCCACCCTTCTTCGAGTGAACTTCCCAGTATCTTCCAGGCCTCGTCGTTGCGAGCACCGAGGATCAGGTCTTCCGGCTTCTCGATGTCATGGACTCCGAGGATGGCCAGTTGCGAGACCGATTTTGCCATCATCTGCCCGAGGATCCAGCGCACTCGGTTGACGAGGTTGGCATCGGTGGAGGCGAGAGCTGCTTGCAGCCCCATCGCATCGACCATGGCGGGACCGATGCCCCGGAGAACGGCAGACGCATCGATGTTGAAGAGGCCCAGTTCGGCAAGAGCCGCGTTGAATTCCTCGAAATCAAGATCGGCGTGACGAAAGTTATTACGGGTGTAGTCGATTTCGTTCATCTGGTGCTGGAGTTGCAGTAAATCCTGCATCTCCTGCTGGATCACCTGGATGAACCCGAGCCGGGAACTGAAGTCGTCTCGTTGCTGGAGGCCTTGCTCGAGCGCTTCGGGTGAGCCGGGGGCGGGTCCCCCGACCAGTTCGTAGAGGACCAGGTCGTGTCGGTCCAGTTCCGCCTGTATCGCCCTGTAGTAGTCCTTCTCGCCGATATGGACCGCTCCCACCAGGCTCACGACCTGCTGCGACCGGGGGTGTCTGAAACGCGTTACGGAGGTCTGCATGACGGCGCTGGCGGAGCCTGTACGGCGAAAGGAGATGAAGTCGGCGGTGGCGGGTTCGTCGATGGCCAGCAGCGTCAGCGGACACAGCAGCAGCCACAGGCCGGTGAGCAGCCC
Source organism: Planctomycetota bacterium (assembly GCA_050256595.1). Taxonomy (GTDB): domain Bacteria; phylum Planctomycetota; class UBA8108; order UBA1146; family UBA1146; genus UBA1146. The sequence goes on along the minus strand of JBBWWE010000158.1, from coordinate 3,699 downwards.
GACCCGAACAGAGACCAAACTTATTTTTCGCCAATGATCCAACAATTGACCACAACTCCTTATGGTTATGGAACTTGAAGCATGTTTACCAAGTTCGCCGATTCCCTTGATGTTTGGTGTTTGTTCGGCGAACATCCCCCTAACATCGAAGGTCGCGCTGATCCCCAGACGCCGTGGGGATCGCTCCGCTGGAACGAGATACGCAGCGACCTGAACCGCGGAGACCTGAACCGCAGAGACCTGAAACGCAGCGACCTGAACCGCAACGACATGATACGCCGTGCACACTCGATTGTCAGTCGTCAACAGCGAGGATCTGGAACGACGAGGATCTGTTTCAGACGGGTGGTACTCGAGACAAGAAGGTGTTTCTGGCAAAGCGTTCAGATAACGAGCAGTGCTTCGGAGTCGATCAGAGAGGTCACGATCATGAGATCAGCACAAAATCATCCCCAACAGGCCCCCAACGGTCGCCAGCTGGAGATCTTCCCGCTCCATCCGGGAACCAATCCGGCCCGACCCGAGGGCGATTCTCGCCGCTCGAATACGGTGCGCGGTGTCCTTGCCCGGATCGTCTCGGGCCGTCCGTTGAGCAGTGGATCCCGATCCCCAAGGACATCCACCGATCGCGAATCCCGCACGGCCGCCCTCGATCGTCCGGTTTCCCGGTGGAAAGTGGCTCGTGATGCCTGGCAAGCGGTGGAGAGGATGCGGGCGAGACGTGACGGAGTCGCCACGTTGCTCCAGCAAGCGACGGTGGCCGCGGTTTCCCGCCGCGATCTATCTCGCGCACAACTGGAAGTGGATCGGGACCAGTTGACGACGGTGGAACGGATGCTGGCCTTTGTTGGCTTTGTTGTCGGAGTGGCGTTGTTGGTGAGTGGTATCTGATTCGTTGAGCCGCTGACATTCGTGAAGCACGAAGAGGGGAAAGAAATTGTGATCTACACCGACCGACAACTGGCCATCATGGAGTTTCTGCAGCAGTACCGGCGCGAACGCCGCATCTCCCCGACGATGGATGAAATGGCGGCCCATTTCAATGTTGGCCGGGTCACCATCCATGAACACATCCGAAATTTGGAATCGAAGGATGCCATCCAGCGGACACCGCATGTGGCGCGCGGGATCGAAATCATCGATCCACAGTTCCTCGATATTCCTGCAGCGCAGCACCAGGAGTATGACGGAGGAGATCGTTTGCCGGTGCAACTGCTGGGCAATATCGCCGCCGGAGAAGAGATCGAAGTTGTCGAGAATCCCGAGCAAGTGGACCTGGCTGATTTGTTGCCGATGGGCAAGGACCACTACGCTCTGAGAGTGCAGGGGACTTCGATGATCGACGACGGAATCCACGATGGAGACCTGGTGATCATCGAACGCAGAGATCATGCCGATGACGGTGACCTGGTGGTGGCGGTCCTCGATGGAGAAATGCAAGAGACCACAACCCTCAAGAAAATGTACCGGGAGAAGTGCGATGGCCAGGATGTCATCCGTCTTCAGCCTGCCAATGAAACCCTCGAACCGATCATCGTGGACCAGGTGAAAATCCGTGGTGTGGTGGTCGGGGTTGTTCGACGTTACCCACGCTTCTGAGACCCCTGAACGGGAGGAGCCGCCCCAGGTGTTTGCGCCTGGAGGTGGCTCCTTCCGGCTTCCTTTGATGTTGTTGCGCTCTACTCTCGCCGACGATGGAAAAGCGTCTGGTTTCGATCCAGTACGCATCCCATCGAGGATCGGGTGACCGTCCCGATTCAGTACGGTATCCTCCAGCAACCTGCCATGGATCCGGTATTTCCGATTCCGGGTTCTGAAGTACCGGAAATCGGACTCATCGGAGTCGCGCTGCGCTTTGTAGTCGCGCAACAGAACGGATCCCATTTGTCCCAGGATTGCCACGAAGATGGACACGGTGATTCGGAGATGACTCCGAAACAATCTTCTGATGATTTTCTCGAAGGCCTTTCTGTGCCGAAATCACCACCGGTACCGATCGATCCCGTCATCCAGGAAGATGTGGATTCACAACAGGATCCGATCCTCGACCCGCTGATTCTCGAGCGGGCACAACATGAAATATCCAGGAAAAATATCGATCGTGATGCACTCAATGCACTCTATCGCCTGATCGATAACGGCCACATCGCTTATCTAGTAGGAGGTGCAGTTCGAGATCTGATGCTGGGGCGAAAGCCGAAGGATTTCGACATCGTTACGGATGCAACACCGCGCAAGGTCAAGCGGCTGTTCAGGAATTGCCGGATCATCGGTCGTCGCTTTCGACTTGCGCATCTGCACTATGCGGGTGGCAAGATCATCGAGGTGGCCACTTTTCGGTCATCGGGGCGTGCCGATCAGGTGATTCGCGATGGAGAGATGATTCGACGTGACAACGTATATGGCACTCCTGATGAGGATGCGCACCGCCGGGATCTGACTGTCAATGGACTCTTCTATGATGTTTCTTCTTTTCGTGTCATCGACTATGTCGGTGGGGTAAACGATCTCCGTTCCCGTGTGATTCGCATGATCGGAGATCCCCATCAATCATTTCGCGAGGATCCGATACGGATGTTGCGAGCAATCCGCCATTCTGTACGGATTGATTTCCAGTTTGACCAGAAAACTCAAGGCGCAATGGAACAGTCGCGCGAGGAGATTCTCAAGGCCAATCCCGCTCGATTGCTCGAAGAACTCTACAAGGATCTGGCTTCAGGTCATGCCCGGAAATTTTTCAGTGTCTTGCACAGGGACGGTTTTCTCGAACTCTTGATGCCTGCACTCACCAAAGTTCTTGTGCAAGATGAAAAGCGAAACGAATGGACCGCTGGACTGGAACGACTCGATGGCCAGAGAGTCGAAGGCCATAAAATTCATCAGGCACTGGGAATCGCTGCATTGGTTACGCCGATGCTACTTCCACGCGTTCGGAAATTGCAGCGCGGATCCACTCGTGATCCACGGACCATCTCTCAGAAATTCCGGGATGACCTCGCAGAAGCCTTCCAGCAATTGAAGGTTTACCGTCGAGATGAGGAGCGGCTGTGGGCTGCTCTCGGTGGTCTTCGTGCTGTTGCCGACGCTGTTGACGAGGGTCAGTGGAGTACCAAACTGACGGCTCGACCCTGGTTTCACGATTCGATGGAAATCCTCTACGTGCTGCTGGGGCCGGGACAAAGGCGCCGAGAGATGCTCGATTTATCGCGAGAGATTCCGCGTCCCGAACCTGCAGAAGGATTACCCGGGCGGCGCCGTCGGCGTAAGAAAAAAGCAGGGGATGGTCCTCAAGGAGTTGCTCGAGGATCTGAAGGGGGGGGGCCAGGTGCCAGTTCCGGTGCCATGGGTGTTTCCCGGCGTCGTCGCCGAAAGCCCTCGAGGACTCCCGGGTCGAGGAGACCACCACCGGGAGGACAAACTGCCTAGGGTAATTTGCCGTCTCTGGACTCCTGGAGGATTCAGATACGATGGCACCCTTGCATCAATGCAGGTAGTGAGGGTACCTTCCGGCTTCCCCGAGAGGATCCGGCTGCACGGGAATGTCGGTCCTCATCGATCTCGTGACCCATAGATCCCGGGGGGCGGGATCGCTCACGGAGGCCATGAGAATCGTAGGGGACTGGGTGTTCAGTCACTTCGGCCCATCGAGGTGAGAGAGTTTCCCTGGCCTCAAGTAGGGTCGAGCAAGAGCCCAACAGT
>JBBWWE010000157.1:0-6733 GCA_050256595.1 Planctomycetota bacterium | reverse complement strand
AATCGCAAGATCCCGGATCATCTTTTCTGTTCGTTGGCGATCTGGTTGGTAAAGGGCCCTTCAGTCTTGAAACTCTAGAACTCGTCCATCGACTGGGCTCCGAATTGGTGCTGGGAAATCATGATCTGCATCTACTGGCCGTTAGCCATGGATTTGCGAAACCTCGAGTCGGTGACCACCTCGAATCAGTACTCAGTTGTACGGAGTGGGACTGGAGAGATTGGCTCGAATCGAGGCCTCTGGTGCACCTGCCCCTTACCCCCAGTTCGCGTCCCTGGATCATGACTCATGCAGGAGTACACCCCCACTGGTCTGTAGACGAGCTGGTCCGTCAAGGAGAGCTCTTGTCAAAGGCCATCCGTCAGCGCAATTGGGATTGGTACAGAAATACATCGACAACGGTAGGATACGCAGCCGAGGTCCTGACGAGACTGCGGACCCTCGGACCCGAAGGTGATCCCGATGGAGAGTACACCGGCGGGTTGGTTGACATTCCGGCCACAAACCGCGCATGGTTTGATTTCCCGGTGATATCGGGTCAAACCCATGGCACGGTTTCCGGACACTGGGCGGCGCTGGGTTACCTACAACGGGGCGCTCACCACTGCATCGACGATGGTTGTGTTTACGGTGGCTCGTTGATCGCACTCAGGCTCGAAGACAAGCAACTGATACGAGTCCCACGGCTAGCGGAGGACTGCGCCGATGGGCCCTAGGGCCCGTCTTCGAGCAACTCGTCGATGATGTAGGTGCCGCTGCGCTGATCCTTGTGAAGTTTGATCAATTTGTTCTTCTCGGCATCTTCGAGAAGTCTCGAGAAGTGCGTGTAGCCATGAAATTCCTCACTGAACGTTGGCTGTTTGCGCTTCATCGTCTGTTTGACCATCGATCCCCAGATCAACTCGTAGTTCTCACGCTGAAGCGCAGCGATGGAACTGATCAGCAGCGCAAAAGCGGCTTCTTGATCTTTGGTGAATTTCTTGGAGGTCTTCTTGGAAGTTTTTCTCAACCTCTTCTTTGTGGTGCGAACAAGGTCTTCGTAAAAGATGAACTCATCGCAGTTGTCGATAAGAAGATTGCTGGAGGAGTGCTTGACACCCAAACCGATGATCTTCTTGTTATTTGCGCGCAACTGGGAAACCAGAGGTGAGAAATCGCTATCACCCGAAATGAGGGCGAAAGTATCAACGTGCGATTTCGTGTACGAAAGTTCCAGTGCGTCAACGACCATTTTGATGTCAGCGCTGTTTTTTCCAGACATCTTACGTCGAGGAATGTCGATCAGTTCGACGGCACATTCATGAAAAGGTCTCTTGTACTGAGGCCATGCGGTCCAATCTGCATAAGCTTTCTTGACGGTGATTTTTCCCTTCTCGACCAGTCGGTCGAGAATCTTGGAAATATCGAGTTTTGCGATTTTGGCCTCTTTGACACCAATAGCGATGTTGTCGAGGTCCACGAAAACGGCGATCTGGTGCTCATGATCGACCTGCGAATCCATTCTGTCACCCTTCGATATGGGGTACTGGCTTTACCTGGTAACCGAATCACGGTGTGTAGGCGCCAGTTCTACTGAAAAGTGCGCCCGGGATATTGTCCATTCCTGCGGAATACCAAGTTCGGTGCGCTTGTTGAGGATCCGACTGGATCCTTACGAGAGGTTCCTCCTGTGGAGAAACGCGGCGTGAACATGATGGCATGGGAGACCATGAAAATTCAACCCCGCTGGTAATACTGTCCCCCATTTAATTCAAGGAAAGCACGGGAATCCCGTTTCAGGCTCGATATAGGGGCCAAGAAGGGGGTAGGGAGCCTCTGGAGGCGGGCCTGCTGCCAGCACGTGGTCTAGTATTCGGATCGGATCAGACAGCGTGAGACGGCCGTCATCGTCGACATCGAGGGCTTCGAGACAACTGCTCGAAGCACCTCCAAAGAGGATAATCAGCGATGTTATGGCATCCGAAAAATCGACCAGCCCGTCGCGGTTCGCGTCTCCCCGGACAAACGTTACCGGACATGAGGAAGAGTCGAGCGGGTCAAAACCGAGTTGAGCCTCGAGGGCATTGGCCACCTCATCCCCGTCGTGATCCCCTTCAGGATCGATGATCAGTGCGTACTGGAGACCGTTAAGATCTCCGGTGCCGAGCGGATACATGGCGCTGACTTGATCGACAATCTGGCCGGACGGACTGACTCGCACGATGGAACTACCATTGCGGCACAACACGGTAACGCTTCCATCGCCGTTGCCGCTGATTCCGAGTGGTCGCGCGGGAACATCGACGATGTTCTCGATTCCGTCAGCGCCGACCACCACCACCTGGTGACTGTTCTGGCAACTAAACCAGGCTCTTCCCTGTAAATCGGTAGTCACTGCAATCGGGAACACACCGGCCAATCCCGTCCAGACGGTTGCACCGCTGGAATCGAGGCGCCGCATCCCACCCTTCTCTGCCAGCCACAAACCGCCATCGTGGGCGGCACAGATTCCGGTTGGAAAAAATCCGACGTTGATTTCGTTGATCAGCTGGCCGTCTGAGGAAAGCACCTGGACGACATTGCCGTAGGAGCAACTGACACAGATACGGCCATCGCTATCGATGGCAATCCCGTACGGAACAGATCCGACAGGATGAGTGGCAACGATGCCGACTCCAGCTTCAACGACGATGACGTCGTCCATTCCTGGTCTCGTTCCCCAGGCTCTTCCTTGTTCGTCAACTGCAAGCGCCTGGACTCCGACGACAGTATCGATCGTTTGCACGATGGATCCATCCGGATCGATGTGAAATACCAGGCTCTGGCCATCGACCGCAATCCAGGCTCCACCGCTGGAAGTACGAGCCAGACAGCGCAGATTGGTCGATAGATCGGCCAGCGGAGAAGTTGCCGTACCGGAGTAACTCCACAGGCCCTGTTGATCGCCATACCACGTGTCCTGTGCCGAAACGGATACCGACATCACGAGCACCAGAAGGAGCAAGGAATAGCCGCAGGTTCTTGTTTGAATCATCGAAAAGTTTCCCCGTTCAGATTGGATGGTTCGCATTTCATTCCGTCACTCCCCCGCAATCCAGTGCGTCGTCGGTCAGGTCAGATCCGGCAACGGGGAAAGGATACGCAGGAGTGGGCCCCTGTGAAAAGAGGTAATTGAGCAACTGGATCGGATCGGAGATATCGAGCACGCCATCGTCGCCGATATCTCCAGCATCGTGACAGAGAAGCTCGATGCCCAGGAACAAGTACTGCAAGAGGCCGATGGGATCAGCCATATCGATGACTCCGTCGATATTGATATCGGCGCGTAAAAACGCGCCTACGGCTGCATGAACGGAGATCGACTCCGCCCCCTGGTTTGTTGAGAAAACTCTACCTCCGCCGATAGCGATTCGATTGGGAAAATCAAGACCTTCGAGATCACCGATCAGATCACCGTTATCGAGCTGGATGCGCGAGAGGTGCCCAGCGAAGAAATGCGCCACGATGAAAGAGTCGTCGGTATCCGCGGTGACCGCCGTCTGTACGGTATCGGCACCAGGGATCGGGTAAGTCGAATGCATCAGGCGTGTGTCGAGATCTATGCGAAACACCTCGGAACTACCGCCGAAAAGAGTGAGCAAAGCAGTGTTGTCCTGGAGGATCTCCAGATCGCTGGGACCGGGAAAATCGGTGGTATCGACGTCGATATCGAGCATCGACAGCACCGCCCCGTCGAGCGGGTCGATCCAGTACACGATCGGCGCCGCCGTGAAATCATCGCCAGGAAACCCGACGGGAATCAACAGGGAACCGTCATCGAGGCAGGCAAGCACCGAAATGGCTCCGGCGATCGAATAGCGCTGAGAGATCTGGTTGGTGACGGGGTCGATGGAAACAACGTTTTCATCCGATCCATCGAAAGAGCCGCCGTTGGAAGCGACGTAGATCTCCCCGGTCGATCCAACGGCGATTCCTGACGGGTAGGAAATGGGAGCTCCAGAACTGTCGGTAAGCGCGATGGAAAGATGCTCATTCCCGTCCAGGTCAATTCGATACAGTTGATTGGAGGTTGAACAGGTAACCCAAAGATCCCCGTGCGCCAGGATCAGTTCGGTGGGATAGTAACCAACGGTGAATACGCGCAAGACTTGCAACGATCTCGCATCGAACTCGATCACCTTGTTATTACTATGATTCTCGACGGGCTCACCAAAAGGAGCCACATCTCCGCAGATGGTCGCATAGGCGATCATCGTTTCTTCATCGACGATGATTGCGTAAGGATGAGAATCGACCTGTGATCCGGGAATCGAAGTGTCTATCGTTTCGATGGGTGATTGAGCCAGACTGGTCAAGCACTCCAGGAGCACCATCAAGAAGACGATAGCAAAAGAGCTGTGACAGTGAATGAGAGCGCGATCCACTCGATGGAGTAAAGAAAATCGGCATACAGGCAGTCTGGAAGACAAGGCCTCTCCTCTGCTCGGAGCAAATAGATTCCGCCAAGGAACCTGTCAGGCAGGAGGTCTTCTGGCTTCCGGATCATCCTCGCTCCGCGCCTTCCCACAGATAACTGTAGTGGCTTCCAGACTCGATCTGGATCGCAGAGGTCGTCCCCGGTTACAGCGGCGGCACCGCGGTGGATTTACACCACACTTCCGACCCGGACCTTCCGGGTCATTCCTGCCGCCGCGAGGCTCGCACAGCACGACAGAGGGGTCAAGTGTGGAGCAGATGACAACGGTTATCTTTGAATCAGTCCTGTTGAAATGAGCTCATGCGGGGATAAAGATACAGCATGGCATCCAGCTCTTCTCGAACAAAGACCTCCGATCGAAAGGTCACCGTTGCATCTCTGCCGGCACGCTTGAAAGCGGGACCGCCCGGTGTCGTTGCCATCGTCGGGAAAGAAGAGTTGCTACGGCGGGAAGGAATCGAAACTCTTCTCGAATCTTTCCCCGGTGGCGATCCCGGCCCTGACGCAGTGGTCAAGATCCAGGGAAACCGGCCCCCAGACGAACAGCAGTTACGATCCTTGTTCGATGAGATCAGGACTCCAAACCTATTCGGATCAGGACCGATCGTCATCCTGTCTGAGGCTCAGAACTGGCTCAAGATCGATCCAGATTCCTGGTGTGAGGTGGTCGCCTCGCCGATGCCTGGATCGCTTTTGATTCTGACACTGACCAGTCTCGACGGCCGCAGCAAGGTCGCCAAAAAAATCATCGAGCACGGACTCCTTGTTACGGCAGATCGACCATTCCATCGACCACCACCGTGGCAGCCTGACGCCCGCCCCTGGGAACACGAGATGAACTCGTGGGTCGTACACCGTTTCGGCAAGAAGAAACTCGAGGCCACCCCTCAGGTAGCACAACTACTGATCGATCGCGTGGGTCCCCAGATGGACCAACTGGCCGCAACCATAGAAAAGATCTCCACCATCTGCGACGCTCGCGAGATTACCCGTGTCGACGATGAGATGATCATCGACAACTCATCGTCCGGCGGCGATGGATCGACGTTCGAACTGGTCGACTCCTGGTTTGAAAAGAACAGCGCTCGGGGCCTGCAGGTGCTCTCGGATATCCTCGAACGAGGATCTCTCGACGAAAAGGATCAACGCGTCAAGGATCCACAGCGGCTACTGCTGCAGTTCATGGCCCTGTCATTGAAGAGAGCCCGAGAACTACGAACCGTCCATTCCATCATCGCTCGAGGAGGCGGTGCCAACGAAGTGATGGAACAAGCCGGCATTGCACGACCCTTCTTGCCACGGATTCGAAAGCAGTATCGAAGCTGTGATCCTGAGAGAACGCGCCGGGTCATCGAGACCCTGATCGGGATGGACTGGCAATTAAAAACCGGCGCCGGACCGCGTCCGGAAGAGATGATCGAAAGAGCCCTAGTCAGCGTCTAGGCACGTCCCGGTTACTGTTGCACTGGCAAACGGACACTTCGGGTTCGGGCGACAATCTGCTGGAACACCTCCTCGGCATCCAGGCCACGCGAGATCCACTGCACGTGCACCTCGACCATCAATTCGTCGATGTACTGCTCCTTGGGAATGGTGCCGTAACGGACCTCCACGGCGACGCCAGGCCATCGACCCAGAGAGTCTTTCCACGGTGGCCGAGCAATCAGATCGGTCACCGTGGCACCGTCGCGGATCGATCCTTCCAGGGAAGCAAACACCTGCTCCGAAACTTCGATGGCTCGAATCCGGTCTACTGCTCTCCTGTGTGCAGCGGTCGCTGCTGTAAACAATGAAATCGCTACACTCATCCCGACGGTCATGATCCCCAGCGCGATGATCACCTCTAGCAAGGTAAAACCAGAATCTTTGTTGCTCCGACTCATGGCCGACCCCTGGCATCGCGATTACCGGGTATACGAACGGTGCGGCGAAATGTCGTGCCATGCACAACCGGACGCAGACGTTCGTGTACCGTTGCGCTGGTGCCACGGACACCACGTGTGCAATCCGTGAAAGATCGATCGGTCATCTTCCCGACCTTGATCCACTCGGCATCGATTCGTATGTATTCATCGGACCCCATCGGGTACTGCGCCGTTGAATCAACGTGAATGGTGGTATGGAAATCATCGAGTTCGGTGGTCAATCTTGCCAGAGCGAGCGACCTGGATGGCCGAAGAACCAGCACGACCTCAACAGTGTCGGGAAATATGTCGTCGATGTAATCGTCACGACTGGCGGCATCCCAGTGGAATCCATCGCTTTGCATTGCGGCCA
>JBBWWE010000156.1:0-1675 GCA_050256595.1 Planctomycetota bacterium | reverse complement strand
CTATCGACTTCATTGACCAGCGAGCGATCTGCCTCGACGGCTTCGTCGAGCAGTGCATCGAGGTGATCTTCAGTTTCCGGTTTCAGATCGTCATCTTGCATCGGTCCTCCGTTGCCTCAAACCTCAGGTCTATCGTTTTCGTCCTTGTCGATGTACTGCTCGAGATCGATCGACATCTTCTTGCGTGCTCGAAATAGCACTGACTTCAATGCCGCCACGGTCAATCCAAGATTCTCGGCAATCCGCGATACAGGCCACTGCTCGAAGTAGTGCAGGTAGATGACCTGTCTTGCCGGTTCACCAAGATTTCCGATGGCCGCATTGACCATCGCGATCCGTTCCTTTCGCAAAAGTTCTGCGTCGGGATCCGACGATCTTTCCGATCCGCCGACCCATTCCACTCCTGGCGATTCGAAATCATCCGATCCGAGTGAAGATCGCGGTTTCCACCGCTTTCGGCTACGGGTCCGGATCTCATTCAGTGCAATCCGCGAGGTCATCGTGGTCAACCAACCGCGGAACGACTTGGCGTGCCGGAACCGATCTTTCGATTTCCACACCCGAAAGAAAACGTCCTGCGCGACATCCTCGGCACCTGCGAGATCACGGATGTAACGACGCGCCTGTCGGATCACGAAGTCAAGATTTCGATCAACCAGCATCTCGTAAGCGGATTCATCGCCTCCCTGGAAGCGACGCATCAGTTCTTCATCGTCGACAACCATGAAAGGATTTCTCCAGCTTTCGAATTTCTAACCCCGGGTAGGTTCCCCGGTTGCGCCTGTGGGGTGTATTCTGGCGCTGTGAGAGCAATATTGCACAATATTGACCGATAGAGACACGATGGAGTGGGAAATGGCGCAGCAGACCCCGAATCCGCACCGAAGCACATTCCAGCCTGGGCAACAGCCGATTGGGGATATCGATCTGGCCCAGCTAGGCAGCCACTGCCAGGTCATCGATGTTCGATCTCCCATCGAGTTCGAGCAGGACCACCTGCCAGGAGCCAGGAATGTTCCCTTGCTCGAGGATCGAGAGCGTGCCGTTGTTGGCACCCTCTATCGAACCGAAGGCAAGGATTCCGCCAACGACTGGGCCCTGAATGCGGTGCAATCTCGATCCGGTGAATTCTTGAAGGCTCTTCTCGACAACATCGATCGACAACAAGAACCCGTGATCTGCTGCGCCCGAGGTGGCGATCGATCTGGCAACGTCGTCCAGTTTCTCAACCATCATGAAATTCCTGCTCGCCGACTCATCGGCGGTTACCGAAGCTACCGCAAGCAGGTGATGGAACGTCTCGACCAGATCGAAATTCCGCAACTGTGGATTCTCGATGGCCTGACCGGTGCCGGAAAAACTCGCGTGCTCCATGAAATCAGTACCGAGTTCCCCGGAAGAGTGCTCGATCTTGAGGCCTATGCCGGCCATCGCTCATCGATTCTGGGAGACGTCGGCATGACTCCAACAAGGCAAAAGACATTCGAGAGTCTGCTAGTGGGCGCCATGGAGCGACTCGAAGTCGATGCTCCATGGGTGCTCATCGAAGGAGAAAGCCGCAAAGTGGGGGATCGACAGATTCCCGACAAGTTGTGGCAACAGATGCGGGTGTCTCCGCGGATAGAACTGGTTCAGGATATCGACACACGGGCCCGGTTGCTGGTCGAAGAATATC
>JBBWWE010000155.1:0-2724 GCA_050256595.1 Planctomycetota bacterium | reverse complement strand
GTTCTTCCAGGTTCGGAAAGCTGGTCTTCATCGAAGGTAGGAGGACCGGAATCCCCCAAGAAAGTCATCAACACGTACCCGATTCCGACAATCAACAGGGTCAGGAGGGCAGCCTTCGTTGCCGCATTCATCGATACTTCTCCTTCGCAGCGTTATCCCAAGAGGACAGCATCACTGCCGAGTTCTCCAATCCGGGAACCTGGTTCCCGGAGCCTACTAAACCATGATCACTCACAGGGGAGTCATCCGGAACGGACCATCCGCTCCAGAGACTAGGCAATTCGCCCCTCCCCGCGGATGCTATCATCCACAGGAGCCTCAGTTTTTCTGGCCAAACGATACTTCTTGATCCGATACTGGAGCGTTTTGTAGGTGATCCCCAGCATTCTGGCGGCAGGTTCCAGCTTTCCGCCGACGCGATCGAGGGCCTGTTCGATCAGATCTCGTTCAAGATTCTCCAGCACCAGACCCTCACTCGGGAGCCTGAAGGCGCCCTTCTCGTCGATCTGAACCTCTCCGTTGATTCCCGAGATGGTCGGCGGAAGCAAACTTTCTCCCAGCAGTTCCGAATCACCAAGCACCATCATCCTTTCGAGAGAATTTTCCAGCTCTCTTACATTACCGGGCCATGAATGCTTCTCGAAAGCCTCCAGAACCGCGGGAGAAACGCCGTGGAACTTACGCCCGTGACGTCGGCTTCCCCGTACCAGGAAGTGATCGACCAGCAACGGAAGATCTCCTTTTCTCTCGCGCAATGGTGGCAACTCGATGGCGATCACGTTGAGACGGAAGAACAGATCCTCGCGGAACTCTCTGCTGGCGACCGCCTTTTCCAGATCACAAGAGGTCGCCGCAACAATTCGCCCTCTGAAGGGAATCGTTTCTGCGGATCCTACTCGTGAAAATTCCATTTCCTGCACTGCACGCAACAACTTCGGTTGTAAATCGAGTTGCATCGAACCGATCTCATCCAGAAACAGGGTTCCCTTGCCAACATCCTCGAATCGTCCCGCTCTGCGCGATGTTGCTCCTGTGAAGACACCCTTTTCGTGTCCGAACAGTTCACTCTCGATGAGAGCTTCAGGAATCGCTGCACAATTGATGGCGAGGAAAGGAGCCTCGGATCGAGGACTCATGCGGTGAATCGCCTTGGCGACCAGTTCTTTGCCAGTACCACTCTCCCCGCGGATCAAACAGGTAGCATCGGATCCGGCCACTCGGTCGATCAATTGGTAGAGTTCCAGCATCCGGGGACTCTTGCCGATGATGCCGCAGAAGGAATTCTCGCCGTCGATGATTTCACGCAGCGTTGCGTTCTCGCGCGCCAATCTGGTCTTCTCGGCTGCAGAACCGATGAGTATCATCGTCTTCTCGAAATCGAGGGGCTTCTCCAGGAACCCGAATGCCTTCGCCTCACCGGAACGGAAGGCAACCTCACTCGAGGCATAAGCGGTCACCAGTACCACCTCACACAGGGGGTCGTCGTGGCGAGCTTTCTGTAGCAAGTCGAGACCTTCGGTATCGGTAGGCATCCTCAAGTCGGTAACCACAACACCGAACGGATCATCACTCTTCCTGCCCTGTTCCAGGGCTCTGAGGGCCTCATCGAGACCAGAGACCCCCTCGGCGCGATAGCCTTCTTCACGCAGGGAGGAGACCAGAATATCCCGCTGGGATCTCTCGTCGTCAGCCACCAGTATGCGGACGGCAGAACTCATCAACTGGCCTTTCCATTGCCCGATGGCATCAGAAACCGAACCTCGGTTCCAACATTCACTTCAGAGGTGAGTTCGAGTCGACCACCGTGGCGCTCTGCAACGCGACGAGCGATGGCCAGACCGAGCCCGGTACCACCGGGACGCATCGTAACGTATGGCAGCATCACCCTTTGCTGATCTTGCTGTGGGATTCCTGGACCATCATCGATAAATGAAATCACCGTCCACTTATCATCGCATCGTGCTGTCATCCGCAATGTACCTCCGACACCATCCATTGCCTGGAGGGCATTCATCGCAACGTTCAGGAACGCACTCTTCGCCTCGATCCGGTTCCAGCGTATCTCGCAAAGATCGTCCTCGACCTCGGCAACGAACTTGACCTGACGTTGCGCCGCCTCCTTCTCGAGCAGTCGGCACACTTCCTCCAGCAACTCTCCTGGAGCCACGGATTCCGCCTCATGAGAAGAGGGCTGTGCCAGTTGAAGGAAGTTGGTGACGAGACGATTGAGCCGCTCGATCTCCTCCTTCACATCTCCGGTGTAATCGAGAAATCTTTCACGAGCTTCGGGGTTTTCCGGTACGAACTCACGGCGAATCCTGCCGACATGAAGAGAAATGGAACTGAGGGGATTTCGGATATCATGGGCAACACCAGCGGCAAGATCTCCCATCGTCTGGACGCGTTCGTGATGCTCCAGACCCCGCTCCATGCTTCGCGCATCTTCGAGTCGCTCGACCATGTCGTTGAACTGGCGACTGACGAGACCGAACTCAGGATCTTCGCGAGCCGGAAGCCGAACTGCGAGATCACCACTGGCAACCTCGCGCATTCCTTCGACGACCTCGGTCACTGGCCGTACCAGTCGCGTGCCCAACAACCAGGCCAGAACGACCCCCAGCAGGAACACGCCAACAGTGGCCACCAAATCACGCTGGCGTGCTTCCCTGACCATGCTCTGTAAACGGTCCAGGTGAGGCTGAAGGTCAATTCCCGCGATAAGAA
>JBBWWE010000154.1:0-11979 GCA_050256595.1 Planctomycetota bacterium | reverse complement strand
GTCAATTCGTCGGACCATATCTGGGAAGCAATCGCCCCTTCGGAACTCTGGAAGATCGCGATGAACCACAGAGAACTGATCACCAGCGCCAGAAGTGGAGGCGCCCACCATCGTGGTGCTCGCCAGCAACCAGAATCCCGGATACATACTGCTGCCAGCATCACTGCGATCACGAATGGAACGGCCGCAACACCCTTGGCAAGAAATGCGATACAGAGACCCAGGACCATCCGAAACATCGAAGCACCCATCGGGGTTTCGCTTCCGGACCGTGAGAACACCAGCATCTCCAGGGCATAGATGGTGCAACCCAATGTCAGAAGCAGGTCGGTCTCGCCAAGGCTCGCCTTGCGCATCACCATCGGGCACAACACGAAAAAGAGGGTCGCAAGAACTCCAGCACGACGCAGACCAAGATGAATCCCTGCCCACAACAACCAAGTTCCGGTCAGTAATGTTGCAACCAGGGCAGGGACCCGCACCGATATCGCATCCACCTCGCCCCGGACAAAGCCGACCACCGCTGTCAACCACGGATAAAGAGGAGGCTTGTTCAGGTACGGTTCGCCAAAAACCCGCGGCAGGATGAAATCACCGCTCGAGAGCATCTCTCGTGCGGCCATAACACGTCTGCCTTCTTCTCCGTAAAATTCACGATGGGGTAGTGACAGGGTCAGAAATACAAACACGAGCAGCAAAAGTACTCCGGCAAGATGAGGAGACGATGGATGATTTCCGTCGGCACTATCAGAGGTCATCGTCTCTCCCCGATGAATCTCGTCGCCTTATCAACGCACCAGATCGCTCACCACATTTCCATCGATAATGGTCCCTATACAATGCGAGGTGTATTCGAACGGATCACCATCAAAGAGAGCCACGTCCCCATCCTTGCCCACCTCCAGAGAACCCACTCGATCGGAGATCCCCAGCAGTTGCGCTGCGGAAGCAGTAATCAGTCCCAGTGCATCGGCAAAAGGACAGCCGTAGGCACAGGCGATGGCCGCCTCCCATAGCACCACCCTGGTCTTCGGCACATACGATTCGTATCCACTACCCAGAGCAACCGGGACCCCGGCAGCTACCAGTTTGCCGGCGGTCTCCATGCTGGCGTTTTTACCGGCACCGGAGGCTCGCATCATCGTCGGATGGATGATCACCGGCACTTTCTGCGCCAGTAGCGCATCGATGTGGTCATAGCACTCGGCTCCACCTTCCAGCACCAGCTGGAACTCCAGTTCCTTTTGCAATCTGAGGGCATTCTGGATGTCGACGGAAGAATGAGCAGAGATCATCAGGGGGATTTCGCCGGAGAGTACCCTGCCGAGCGCTTCCTTGCGAAGATCTCGCGCCGGCGGATCTTTTTCCGGATCCGCTTCTGCTGCACTGATCTTGTCCAGGTATCCACGAACATGGATGAACTCCTGACGCAGCATCGCCATCTGCTTGGCGCGCGAACCGGGACTCTTTCCTTCCCGGCCGTAGCTGGCAGATCCGAGGGTGCAGGCCATCATCATCTTCGGCTTCAGAACCGCCTCATCGACGTTATCACCACGCGTTTTGACGACGAAGGTCTGACCGGAAATCAACTGTCCTGGAGCGTGACCGGTATGCAACGTCGTCACTCCCAGAGACCGTACCCAATCGATCAGTGGCTCTCTGACGTTGTAGGCATCGTAGGCATCCAGTTCCGGTTGCATCGGGGCAGACCGTTCTATCTGGTCCTGATCGTGGTCATAGTTGAGCCAACCAGCGAGTCCGACCACCGAATGGGCATCGATGAGACCAGGTGTCACCACTGCAGCTTCTACCACGGTGACCCCATCCGGAATCTCGACCGAAGACGCGGGACCTACCGAAACGATCTTGCCGTCGCGTACCAGCACAACACCATCGGCAATCGGTGCTGCCCAGGAACCATCTTCCTGACGCGCCATCGTGTGCACCACCGCCCCCCGAATTGCGATGAGTCCATCGACTTTGGGAACGTTGACTTCCCTGACCCCTTGGCCAGCGCACCCAGTGTCCGAGATGGCAACCAGCAGGCATAGCAGGATCAACATGCGCTGGTTCATCACTGCCCTCCTCTTTCGCCACAACAGTGGTAGGCCTGATCATCTCCGGCGCCACGTCCTCCAACGGCATACACCCGCTGCTCGGGATCGGATCGGTCGAAGACCCGGACACCCTCCACCCAGGTTTCCAGCACCTGGGTATAGACGCTGAGCGGATCGCTACTGAGAATCGCGAAGTCGGCGTCCTTTCCCGGATCGAGCGATCCGGTTCGTTCGTCGAGGCCCAGCATCTCGGCACCGGATAGGGTCAAGGCTCGCAACGCACCGTCGCGACTCATTCCAGCCCGAACACCGAGAGCGGCCGAACGCAAGAAGAGACGGCTATCCGTAATAAAATCGTCGGTGTGAAAGGCCACGTTTACCCCGACCTTCTCCAGTTCCACTGCGTTCTCCAGTCGGATGTCACGGGCTTCCAGTTTTCCCCCTGGAGAATCGATGACGATGATGGAACAGGGCACCTTGGCCGCAGCGATTTCGTCGACGACTTTCCACGCATCGCTGACATGGTGAAGCACCACCTTGAAACCGAACTCATCGCGCAGTCGTAGCACGGTCAGGATATCATCGTGACGATGGGTATGATGATGCACGATACGTTTGCCTTCGATCGCTTCGACCAGCGCTTCCATGCGAAGATCTCTTTCCGGCAACTTCTCTGGATCTCCCTCGGCACGAGCAATCTTGTCGCGATATTCCTGCGCCTTGACGTAGGCCTCCCTGACCAGCGCCGCGGATTTTGCCCGGGTACCCGGGAACGGTGAAGATCGCTGGGAGTTGGTGCCATTGGCCATCTTCAAGCCACCCATGGGCCAGCCTGTCGAATCCTTGATGAGCAGTTCCTCGACCGTGCCACCCCGGCGCAGTTTCAGATAGGTTGTTCTGCCACTGATCAGATGTCCCGATCCCGGCATCTGGTTGACGAGAGTCAGACCGCCAGCCCGAGCTCTTTCCAGGGAAGCCGCACGAACATTGACCGAATCGAGGGTCCAGCACTCCGGCTGGATCGGGCCTGAACTGTCGCCACCCCCGCCCATTCCGATGTGACTGTGGGTGCAGATCAATCCAGGGATGATGGTCTTTCCGCTGACATCGATTTGTTCTGCTCCGGTTGGAATGACGACGTCTTTTCTGGCCCCTATCGACTCGATCTTGCCGTCACGAACTACCAGTATCCCATCTTCGATAACAGGACCGGAAACCGGCATCAGCCGCGCACCAATGAAAGCGGTGCTATCGGCTGCAATGGTGACATTTCCAACCAACAGCAACACGATCATGACCACGAGCCGGTAAGCGGGAAATCTGCTCTTTGGCATGGCTTCAGCAATCAAAACAACCTCCTCGAAAATTCACTCAACCCAGAAAGCACTGATGGGATCGTCGAAACGATATCCCAGGGTTGTACACGGCGAAAGAGCCCCACCGAACACCGACGGAGGAGCCGCTGCTGTGCATATCCTGGAGCGCTGGCTCTGTTATCTTGTCTTGATCAGGTTTCATCGCCATGTCTGGTACAAATCAGGAAGAGAGGACCCGGATGCTGTCGGCACCAACACTGTGGCCATCGGTGATCATGGGCCTCTTCTTGTTTCTCGTCACTGGGTGTGCAGGTACTCCACTCGGTATCGAAAATCGCGAAGTTCGTCTTTCCATCGCCCGACTCGGTTCTTCAAACGGCGACCCGGAGGGCTTTGCCTCGCTGAGATCCGCTTTTCGACTACGTAACCCGGGACACGATGTCTCATTCCAGAAAAATACCCGAGCGCTGGTGACGTCTTCGAAAACCAGAGCCGCTTTCGTCCAGACGGGGGAAGCACGAGCGGAAATCTCCGGCGGAGCACTGTATCGATCCAGCGACCTCGCTGTCGGTGACATCGTGGTTCTTCGTCCCGGAGAAGGATTGCTCGCGGATAAGCCTCTATCCTTCGTCGTGTTCGAGATTCCAGATAGCGCACCCGTTGAATTGCCCAGTTATGTACGTCCCGACTGGGATCCGACCATCACCGACACCCCCGGCGGTTGTGCCGAGGAGGAAGGCGCTTACCGCCGCATCCTGCTGACCTGGAAACCAGAAGTCGGTCCCTACATCTGGCATGGCATCAACGCACACAGGGTACGAATCTCGGACTCCTTCACTCACTATCATCCCGTCGTGGGTGGTTTCGACGAGTTTTACCTGGTGCAGATGGTCCAACAGGGCGGTTCCATCCTGACCAGCCCGCATGTTGAAGCCATCGAATCCAGAAACGTCACTCGCGATGAAGCACCCGACTTGATGAGGCGCGATTATCTATCTGTAGGTGACCTGGTTTACTTACCTCGCGGTCTCATCCACCGAGGAGTCGGTGGAGTACTCGCGCAGGTGATCACCGTTCCTGGATTCCGGCCCGGCGCAGAGATCGGTGTCGATCATCACCTACGTGCCATCAACGAACAGTTACAACTCACCGCCGATGTAGCGATTCCCTATCATCAGAGCGCATCGCTGGAAGCCGTAGTGAAGTAACGACATCGGACAGTGATCACTTCCTTCTCGACTACCGTGCTACCCGGTATCATCGCAGGTAGCGGGAGGGCTCCCGCTCGGAGGAAAATCGATGTCTCTCGGCACTGCACCATTACGATGGTCTCGGCTGCTAGTCTGCAGTTTGCTGCTCACCTTCATGGCAACACCAACCTTGAAGGCGGACTTCAACTATCTCGACTTTCTTGACATGACCGGGCTCACCCTCGTCGGAAACGCGGCGCAATCGGGCGATCGAATACGACTGACCCCCGCATTGAGCGCCCAGATCGGTGCGGTCTACACCGAGGATCAGATCCTGCTGGGTTCCGGTTTTGACACCACCTTCACCTACGAGATCAATCCTGCCGCAGGCGGAGCTGACGGCATGGTTTTCATAATCCAGAACGAATCGCCGACGGCGCTCTACTCCAATGGTGGCCCGCTCGGATACGACGGCATGACCAACTCACTGGCTCTCGAGATCGACACCTACGTCAACGGCAACTTCAACGATCCTCCGGTAGCACACCTTTCTCTTCATGGTCGCCCAGGCACCCCAAACTCTGCCGATGAGCTGGTCGCGTCGATCATCTCTGACACCACTCTGGCGAACGTGGGCGGGCTTCGTACGATGCGGGTCACCTACGATAGTGGGCTCTTTGAGATCTATATCGATGACCTGACGGTGCCGCGGATGTCGGTTTTTATCGATATCACCGAGTACCTCGCTTCTGACTCCGCCTGGATCGGATTCATCGGCTCGACCGGCGGAGTGACCCAGGTCAATGATGTGCTCAGCTGGAGCCTCACCAATGGAGGTGCCACCCAGTTCCTTCGTGGCGATGTCAACCTCGACAGTTCCGTCAATCTTCCCGATGCCATCTATGCTCTCGGGGCGTTGTTTGTCCCTGGATCTCCCCCGGTGACCTGCCTCGACAGTGCCGATATCAACGACGACGGCGGCTTCAACCTGCCCGATGCCATCTATCTATTGAGTGCGCTGTTCGTTCCGGGCTCAGATGCCGTGCCAGAGCCAACAGCCAGTTGTGGAACCGATCCAACCGACGATTCCATCGACTGCGAAACGCCCATCTGCCCCTGAAAAGCGTAGCCTCGGTCAAACCCCGCTCGTGATCTCGAATCTCATCGCTTCAAGCAAACCATCGAGCTCGGTAGGAGCCCTGCTCCCCTTCGGGCGACCGGCGATGGTCCCGTCGGGAAGATCTCTGGCTTGCCATCCGATCCCCTGGATCCCCTCACGGATGGCATCGCGGTCGCCCTCCATCACCAGCCAGCCCTCCTCGGGGACGAGGCGCCTCACACCCCAGCCGCCGAGGCGAATCCGCAAACGCTGTTGACCGATGAGACGCGCCGTTTCGGTCGGCAGCGGTCCGCATTGATCGAGCAAATCCTCGCTGATGACATCGAGTTCCGTCTGGCGTAATGCAGTGGCGATCGATCGGTAGTTCCGTAACCGTTGCCGGGTATCGGAGATGTACTCCTCGGGAATCCGGCACATCCCTTTGAGTGCAATCTCCACATCGGGAGGCTCTTCCCACGGTACTCCCCGTAGATCCGCCACCGCTCTCTCGAGCAACCGACAGAACAGATCGTAGCCCACTGAACCGATATGCCCCGACTGCTCCTTGCCGAGGATGTTGCCGGCACCACGGATCTCCAGATCTCTCATGGCAATCTGAAAGCCAGCACCGAGTTGCGAATACTCCTCGATCGCTTGCAGGCGACGACGCGAATCCATCTTCAGTGGGCGATCCTCAGGTATCAGCAGATAGCAGTAGGCCTTGTGATGACTTCTTCCAACTCGACCCCGCAACTGATGCAATTGTGAAAGCCCGAATCTATCAGCGCGTTCAACGATGAGTGTGTTTGCGCTCGGAATATCGAGGCCACTTTCGATGATGGTGGTCGAGATGAGGATGTTTGCTTCCTTGTCGATGAATCGAATCATCCGGTTCTCGAGTTCGTGCTCGTTCAGTTGTCCATGAGCCACGACCACAGCCGCTTCGGGCAATAGTTTTTCGACACGCTGGCAACATTCCTCGATGCTGGTGACCCTGTTATGAAGCCAGTAGACCTGGCCATCTCGATTCAGTTCCCGCAGAGCGATCTGGCGGAATCTAGCATCATCAAAGGAACAAACCTCGGTCTGTATGGGAGCGCGCCCTTCTGGCGCATCGTGCAAACTCGAGATGTCTTTCACGCCCACCAGCGACATGTGCAGGGTGCGTGGAATCGGCGTGGCGGTGAGCGTGAGAATATCGACCAGCCGACGTAGTTGTTTCAGTTTCTCCTTGTGGGCAACTCCGAAGCGCTGTTCCTCGTCGATGACGATCAGGCCGAGATCGGAAAAGTTCACGTCTCCCGAGAGGAGTCGGTGGGTTCCGATCAGGATATCGACATCGCCGCTGGCGGTTCTCTCCAGCACCTCGCCCTGCTCCTTGCGCGACAGGAAGCGACTGAGAGCCTCCACCTTGATCGGCCATTCGGCCATCCGTTCGCGAAAGGTGACCAGATGCTGTTGCGCCAGCACCGTGGTCGGTACCAGTACAGCAACCTGCTTACCGTCACGAACTACCTTGAAGGCCGCCCGCATGGCGAGTTCGGTCTTGCCGTAACCGACATCTCCGCAAACCAGTCGATCCATCGGCTTGGGCTTTTCCATGTCCTGCTTGATGACACCGATGGTCTCGAGCTGGTCGCCCGTTTCTTCGAACGGAAACGAATCCTCGAAAGCATGCTGGGCTTCATCGTCCTGAGGAAACGGGTACCCGGGACGTTCTGCCCGCAATGCCTGAACCTCGAGCAACTCGGATGCCAGATCGTGGAGTGCTTCCTCGGCGCGGGCCTTTTTCTTCGACCATGCGCTGCTACCGATCCGGTCGAGCCTGCCCGGTTTTTTCCCACCGCCGACAAACTTCTGGACCATATCGATTCGTTCAACCGGGACCAGTAGCGTGACTCCCTCGGCGAACTCGAGGACCAGAAAATCACCCTGGCGCGCTCCTTCTCGGATGTTTCGCAAACCGCAATACCGCGCGATGCCATGGGTCACATGAACGACGTGCTGTCCCTCTTCCAGTTCGAGGAATGTATCGACGGCGCGTCCCTCGACCCTTTTTTTCTGAACCCGTTCGAGACTTCTTTTGCGACCCAGAGCAGCATTGCCGCTGACGAAGATGCCGCCGCCAGGTTCCTCCCAGCGGAATCCACGGGAGAGCCCTCCGAGTCGTACACGGGCAGCAGATGCGATGCTGCCTTCGGCGAGTACCTCTCGAAACCGCTCCGCCTCCGCCTCCTGTCTCAAGAACACCAGGATGTCGCCACCTCGATCAGTTTCCTCCGCCAGCGCTGCAAGCGTCGCATCGAAGGAACCCTCGAATCGTTCGGCAGAAACCACCGGCAACTGTACCGGCCGGTGAGCGGGTTCCGGAATCAGCGGATCCATCTGCAATCTCAAGAAACGACCAGCACGGGCCCAGAAGGAGTCGCACAGTTGATCTCGCTTGCGTGTGGCCCACTGACCGACCAGGAAGCGGGCCTTTTCCTCCACCTCCCGTGGATCCCAGACCGCCACGATGCTGTTTTCGGGCAACACATCGAACAGCAGTTGCTCGCGGCCCGTCCAGCCGCGTATGAACCAGGCTTCTTTTGGAGCGATGGTCAAAACCAGCAGATCGAGATCACCGATGACACGACCGTCACTTTGTGAAATCGACTGGATGCTCTCGATCTCGTCATCAAAGAAATCGATGCGATACGGAATGCTCTCCTCGCGGGGCCAAACATCGAAGAGTCCGCCCCGGATGGCAAAGTCCCCCGGTCGTGCTACCTGTGGGAATCTCCTGTACCCCGCCTTGACCAGCGATCTTGCCAGTTCTGCCGGTGAGGTTCGATCCCCACGTCGCAGGACAACGCGGTGATCTTCCCCCGTCTCGGTGGAGAAGGGTTGAAGTACTGCCTGCACCGGGGCGATGATGGTGCGAACCTTACCCGCCTGGAAATCCCGAACTGTCTCGAATCGTTCACGAAATGTCTCTGGATCCGGCTCGGAATCTTCCTCGAACAAACTCTCCCACATACAAAAACTACCGATCGGTTCGGCAGTAAAGGTCGTGGTATCACACCGCAATCGTTCGGCGGCATCGGGGCTGGAACAGATGACAAGCAGTGGCCGATCCAGTTGTTCATTCAGATGGGCAAGTAGCAGTCCGACCGCACCCTCACCGCAACGACCCACGTGAAGTAAGTGTTCATCGACAAGACGACGGCGAACTTCTGTGAGCGCCGGAGATGAAGTGACGATCCGTTCGACGAGGGGGTCACGATCAGGAAGGGCCCCTTCATCGCCGTTGGTCATCGCTGCTGCCCACCTTTCTTCACCGTCACCACTGTGGAGGAAGGAGGCAGAATAGCCGCAGCCTCCCGGCACCTCCTCCCCTCTCCGACGAAAGTGTTTGAAATCAATACACCCTGCTCCCCATCCGGAGGCAAACGAACTGAATAAATGCCAGAAACAGCCTCTCCTGGCCGTTTCTCGACCTATTCGAGTTGGCACGGTCGTTGCGTTTTATCCCCTGCCCGCCCAGTAGACCCGCCGGAATGAAAGAAAGGAGAGCACCATGTTGCCCTCCCTGTCCCTCTCTCGCCTCGCCATGGCACTGTTGCTGTCGCCCGTGTTTTTTTTGGGTACCGATCGAGTGCAAGCTTGCCCCTGTGATCCGGTCAACGAAACGATCACCTCTGTGATCCAGCGAGACGGCACTCCCCCCGCCGACGATCCGGTATCGTACCCCTATCCTGTAACGGTATTACAGTTGTTGCAGGCCATCGATGCGTCTTCCGGTTACCTGGTAATTCTCCCATCGGGAAAACCACTCGCCGAGCAGAAACTCGAAGAGCAGGACGCAGGGACACTGCATCTCTTCGATCGTAACCGCTGGAAAGAACCTACTGTATCGATCCAACTTCTTCAGGCACTCGGCTGGCAAATCGATGTGGTCAAGCCACCTGGAGCAAGAGTGGGGACGACGAGCGTATCCTCCCGAGCAGTCCGAGGGAGCACTCGCCTGCTCAAGGTCGTATTTGCCTATCCCCCCCGCGAGAAGTCGGAGGAACCCTTCCAGACTCTCGTGATTCCATTGAAATACGCGAACCTCGAAGAGACATCCAAGGCTCTGGCAAACATACCCCACAATCGTAGACGAACAGATCATCACTTCGAGATCATCCGTTCTCCTTCGACACGTTCCGTGGTTCTCATTGCAACAGATCCACTGGTGGTTGAACGATGCAAGAAACTGATCGCACAGATGGAAAAGGTTGCCCAGAGCCAGCAAGTCAGTGTCCCTGTTCCAGCACCTGTCATCTGCAAGGAGGAGAAATGAGGTGACGCCGCTCGAATGCTCTGTCCCACAGAGCCTGTTGTGATCCAATGTTACAAAGAGAGCCCGGTGAGAAGCGCTGCATGAGCGCTTCGATCCGGGCTCTCTCTTGGGAAATTGCCGCTGCTGACCTCTGAGCGGGTCGCAAACTCGATCAGTCGGCGGGATCGATTCCAAGTTGCTCGAGAGAAACGCGTGCCGCTTCCTGCTCGGCTTCCTTCTTGGTGTTGCCGTTTCCTGTACCCAGAACTTCTCGCTTCAGCATCGCCTGAACCACAAACTCCTTGGCGTGATCGGGTCCACTCTCACTGACAACGCGATAATTCGGAGTCGAGCCGTCATCGCGCTGCAGATGTTGCTGCAGGATCGACTTGTAGTTGACGGAGTGTTCCTTCTGATTCACCGCCAGTACCTGGTGATAGAGGTTCCGGATGATGAACTCTTTGGCCTCTTCGATTCCGCTGTCGAGATAGATGGCAGCGATCACTGCCTCGAAGACGTTTGCCATCAAACTGTTGGGAAGTTTGCGACGATTGGTCACTCCCTTACCAACAGCGTAGGCCTCATCGAGACCGAGACGCTGACTTTCCTCGGCCAGAGTGTTGGTCGAGACCACCGCAGATTTGATCTGGGTCAGTTCGCCCTCGGGACGATCAGGAAAGAAATTGAAGAGAAATTCCGTCATCACCATTCCAAGCACCGAATCGCCGAGGAATTCCATGCGCTCGTTACAGGGATTATCGATGGTTTTCAGTGACGAATGGGTCAGCGCCTGGACCAGGTGATTGGGATCACGGAAGCGATATCCGATCCGTTTCTCGCACACCTCGAGGCGCTGGAGATCGACCGGAGCAATGTTTTCGTGTTCAAATCCGCGCGGACCAACCATGATTGATTTCCAGTGGTGGCTGCGGACTTTCGTACCGTCTCCGGGGGGCGTACATCCCGGAGTTCCGGTACGCAGGTCGGCAGCCTGCCGACGATGTTATTTTCGACCGTTGAGCGGCCTTCCTGCAGGGGAATCCGCCCATCTTCCAGATAATGGTCCCTTCAGGGGTAAATAACGGCACCTGAAGCGATAATTCGAGGATACGGGGGGCTCCCAGACGCTGCAAGCGTACCTGGAGCGTCTCGCTCTGGTAGGATCGACCGTCAACGAGAGGAGAACCGCTCCGATGAGCGATTCTGTCCCATTCTCCGCCATCTACGCGGTTGGAGAACAGCAATGGAGTATCCAGGACCTGCTCGGTCGTTTCGATGAACCGGCGTTCCTTTCCGATGGGGTACACCGGATCAGCGATCTTCACCTCCAATCGGGCCAAGAGGCACACTACCGCTTCGATGGAGAACTGGTCCCCCTTCCCAAGGGAGCAGTTCTTGATAACGCAACGGTCATCGCCTTGCTCGAACCGATTCTCAATGACAAGGCACGCCAGCAAATGGCTGCCGGCGAGGATCTCGATGCCTCCTGGGAATGGGCCGAACGCCAGCTCGCTTTTCGCATCAATGTATTTCGTGCACGCGAAGGCACCTGCGCAGCAATCCGCGTTCTCGCGAGCGATGTCCCACCACCGGAAGAACTGGGTTTCCCGATGGAACGAAACTGGCAAGAGGTCGTCGCACTCGAGCAAGGGCTCGTCATCGTCACCGGGGTCACCGGTAGCGGTAAGTCGACCACTGTTGCCAGTTTGCTACGAAGACGAGCGCGCGATCGGGGAGAGCGAATCATCACCCTGGAAGACCCCATCGAGTACGTCCTCGAGGGCAAACGAGCTCTCATCTCCCAGCGCGAGTTGGGGACCCATCTCAAGAGTTTCTCCGGAGGACTACGAAGCGCTCTGCGCGAAGACCCGGATGTCATCTTCGTCGGCGAGATCCGTGATCCGGAGACTGCAGCGCTGGCCTTGACTGCCGCAGAAACAGGTCACGTTGTGATCACCACCATGCACACCCGTGATGCCCGCGGTGCGGTGACCCGGCTAGTCGATATCTTTCC
>JBBWWE010000153.1:0-2397 GCA_050256595.1 Planctomycetota bacterium | reverse complement strand
GTCCAGACGGGAGGTTCGAGAGCCGTTCCGGCAGGATCACCGAGACCACTGGCATAAGCCAGACCGGTCAGTCCCAGTAGCAACCAGCCGCTCTCTCCCGAGGCACGCTCCGAGAAAGCCACCACCCAGGGACCCAGTTTGCGTCCCGCCAGCAGGAAGTCGGGCAGGGTTCGATTTCGTTTCGAAGTGATGACGGCGACGACCACCAACACGCCGAGGTAGATGACGAATCCTGTGGCCAGAGAAGTCACGGTGGGCTCCCTAAAGGTAAGAGATTCGATGCGCTGT
Source organism: Planctomycetota bacterium (assembly GCA_050256595.1). Classification (GTDB taxonomy): domain Bacteria; phylum Planctomycetota; class UBA8108; order UBA1146; family UBA1146; genus UBA1146. The sequence goes on along the minus strand of JBBWWE010000153.1, from coordinate 2,109 downwards.
CGGTTTAACAACGAGTTGTCTCGTTGCAGATCGGTGTTCCTCATGACACGTTTCATTCGCAATGGTCGCATCATGAAAGGGGAGCAGGATTGCGAAAAGGCCGAAATTTCGGGTGCCTCGAAGGCCGATAAGCATGGTAGGGCCAGGAATCCGGTAGCGGTGTGAAAAAGTGAAAGTGTCTTTATCAGGGGGTAATGGGGCAATTCACGACGAATATTCGTTTTGATGCTCAAACTGTTGAAATCCGGAGTCTTGAACCGCGATGGCAACATCTCGCAGGATGCCTCTCGGAACCGGTCAGGGAAAGGTCGGGAAGATCGCTGACGCCGCGGTGGTTCTTCCGGTCGGACTGGGGATGCAAATCGGTCAGGAAAGGTTCCTGGCTCTGTCAAAATCGACGGGACGACAAGACACGGGGGATGGATAAATGCAAGACAAGGCAATTGGAATCGTTGTATTCCTATTAGTGGGTACTGTGATGACCGGACTCGCGGCGGGTGGCGAAGCAGATTGGGGAGCCATCGCAATGGGCTCCTTGAGCACTGCTGGTACCTGGGCGACAGCGATCACGGCTCTGGCCGTGGCCGGAATGGCGATGGGCTGTTACAACAACGGTGGACTTAGTGGCGCAGATATCAAGCACACAGTGTTGCTGCTTGCCGTTGCAGGACTTGTTGGCGGCACCTTCCCAGATGCTTGGGGTGCCTGGCTCGCTCTCGCTTGGATTATTACTGGCGGATTACGAACCTAGATCCTCTGGATCAGAGGGAACCGGGGCGTGGACGGGACTTTCCCCCCGTCCGCGCCCCTTTCTCTTTGGCGAGTGTATCGACGGATCCGCCTGCAACTGACTCCACACACCTGCTTTACTGGCATGGGGTGGCGTGAGCCCACTTCCTTCTCCAGGATGATCTCCTCTTGTTGCTGATTGGAGGTCTGGCCCATGAAACCCTCGTTACTGCTTGTCACCCTGAGTTTCAGTTCTTTGCTGCTGACTACCTTGCCAGGCTGCTCTGGTCCGGCACGGAGGGCGGCGGTGGTCTCCAATGCCTCCACTCCAGTCCAGGTTCTACAGGTTCGGGTCGGTCGGCATATCGATGTTCAACTGCCCAGGCCCGCCAGGAGTCGCTGGTGGACGGTCGTATCGGGTGCCAGACCGTGGCTGACGGCCAAGACCGAGAAGGGCAGGGGTCGAGTTCGACTGTTTGCCGTCAAGCCCGGCAAGACCAACGTGGTGATCGCCTTGCGTAGTCCGACCCGGGTCATCCGCACGGTGGTGGTAACGGTCGAGGTGAAGAAGGCGGGATCATGAGTCACTCGAAATCGTTGTGGCTGCTGCCGGCATTGTTGCTGCTTGCGTCGTCGCTGGGAGCGGCTGATTTCGAGCCACTTTTCGACGGCAAATCGCTGGCGGGCTGGCACACCACACCCGGGGGCCTCTGGGCCGTCGAGGATGGCAAGATCGTCGGCCGAAGCCCCGCTTCCGAGAGACGTCACGGTCTGCTCGTGTCCGATCGCTCCTTCACCGATTTCGAGGCCAGGGCGCGTTTCCGGGTTCTCGCCGGCGACAGTGGATTCTACTTCCGGGTCGCCATCGAGCAGGGCAACAACGTTGCCGCCAAGGGTTTCCAGGTCGAGATCGACTCCAGTTCCGAGACCGGTGGGCTGTACGAGACGGGCGGTCGTGGCTGGGTGACCAAACCGGATGTGGCCCGGATGCAGGAAGTGTACCGGCCTGGCGAATGGTCCACGCTGCAGCTGGTGGCGCGTGGTCGCTTCATCGAGGTGCGGATCAACGGGGTGCGTACTGCCCGGCTCAAGCGAGACAAGGGGCGCCTCGAGGGGCCGATCGCCCTGCAGTTGCACGGCGGCATGGAGATGCATGTCGAGTGGCAGCAGATCGAGGTGAGAGAACTGAAGAAGGGTGATCCGGTTCCGGGTCGGCGACCCAACGTGGTGTGGATCCTGGCCGAGGACATCGGTCCCGATCTGTCCTGCTACGGCTGTCCGGCGGTGGAGACGCCAAATCTCGATCAACTGGCGGCAGCGGGAACCCGTTTCTTGCGCGCCTTCACCACCTCACCCGTCTGCTCTACATCCCGCTCGGCG
>JBBWWE010000152.1:0-1869 GCA_050256595.1 Planctomycetota bacterium | reverse complement strand
GTGCAACTGACTCGTCGTTACGACCTGATTCAGAACCTGGTCGAGACCGCCAAGGGCTACATGAAGCACGAGCGCGAAACGCTCGAAGCGGTGATCGAGGCGCGCAATCAGGCAGTTACCGCCGGCCAGAGTGCTGCTGCTGCCCCCGGGGATCCGAAAGCGATGCAAGGCTTGATGGGTGCCGAGGCGGTGTTGACCGGCACGATGGGAAAGTTGTTTGCCCTGGCGGAGAATTATCCCGATCTGAAGGCCAACGAGAACATGCTTTCACTTCAAGACGAACTCACCTCGACCGAGGACAAGGTGTCTTATTCCCGTGAGGGGTTCAACAACGCCGTGACCCGATTCAACATCAAGCGTGAGTCATTTCCCGACAATGTCATAGCGGGAATGTACAACTTCGGCCCCGCTGAACTGTTCGAACTTGATTCCCCCGAGCAGCGCGAAGCTCCAAAGGTGTCCTTTTCTTGATGTTATTCATGGTTGTGGGCTCTTCGCGGTGGAGTGATCAAGGACCCAGCGATGCTGATGTCTTCGATGTTCGACAGTAACGAGATCGTACCGATCGCTATTGGCGTCGGCGGGGTGCTGTTACTGATTCTGTTCGCAGAATTTTCGGTGCGCGCGCGCCGCAAACAGCGCTTGATCGATGACATCCCGACTTGCAAGACCGCCGGTGTTTTCATCGGACTGGTCGAGGTCAAGGGAACCGCAGAATCTGAGAGCCCCCTGACCAGCTATCTCGACGAGAGCGCTTGCGTTCATTATTCCTACAATATTCTCGAGCAGTGGCGACGTCTGGTCACCGAGACCTACACCGATAGCAAGGGCAGAACCCAGACCCGGACCCGCTGGCAAACGGGCTGGGATACGGTCGACCACGGTTCCAAGTCGATCGAGTTCTATCTTCAAGACGATAGCGGTTTAATTCTCATACAGCCCAAGGGTGCGGAGATGGATGCGGTACAGGTATTTTCTCAGACCTGCGGCATCTCCGATTTGCTCTATTACGGCAAGGGACCCAATACCAGTGTTTTTGGTTCCACCGGCGTAAGACAATTTGTCGAGGTTGCGATTCCGCTGCACCGCAATATCTACGTCATGGGGGCATCCAGGCTTCGACAAGATGTCGTGGCTCCCGAGATCGCCGAGGACTCCCAGGCGCCGATGTTTCTGATCTCGGTCAAGACCGAGCAGCAGAAAGTCAGCGGCTACAAGTTTCGCTTCTGGGGCTGGTTCATCGCCGGCGTGGTTGTTTCTGCGGGTGTGCCGCTAGGGATCTCTGCTGTCGACTCGCAAGACCCTCCCTGGTTGCTGGTGTTACTGGGGGGAGCGGTCTTTTTCGCCTACTGGAGCCTTCGCTGGGTTGTGATGGTCTACAACAGTTTGCTGGCACTGAAAAATCGAGTCGAACAGGCGTGGAAGAATGTCGATGTTCAACTGAAACGACGCCACGATCTGATCCCCCGCCTGGTGGATGTGGTGCAGGGGTACCAGCAGCACGAGGCAGAACTCCAGGAGCATCTCGTGATGTTACGCAACGAAGCGAAGATCGCCATCGGTGAGGCAGCCACCGCCTGTACCCCGACTCTCATGGCGCTCAAGGAAGCCTATCCAGATCTGGAAGCCAACACACTGTTCCAGAATCTGCAAGATGAACTGGGTCGCACCGAGGAGAAGATTGCGCTGGCACGTGGTTATTACAATGACATCGTTGAAGAGAACAACGAACGGGTCGAACGCATCCCAGATCGCTTCTTCTGCTCCATGGCACGGCTGGGCCGCAGGAAATATTACGAGGCACAAAATTTCGAACGCGCTCCAGTGAAGGTAAATCTGGTCAACCTGGAAGAATCATCGGAAGAAACA
>JBBWWE010000151.1:0-3997 GCA_050256595.1 Planctomycetota bacterium | reverse complement strand
ATCTGATACGGTTCGTCGAGGGCGACAAACAGGCGCCGCTTCCACATCATCCCTTCGACCGCCTTCAGCTCTTTATCTGCGGCAGGCCCCTTCCACAGCAGCATCGGTCCGAAGTAACTGTTGGTGCACCAGCCGAGCAGCCGTTCTACCGGTCCTACAGCTCGTACCGTCAGTAGATCGATGTCCTTGCGGTGCTCTCTAATCCAGTCCTCGAATCGTGCCCAGACACAGGTGACCCGATTCTGCAGTTCCAGTTCCTCGACCACCGATTGCAGGAAATCGATCTTCTTACCCGTCGAATCGAGCAGTGTCACCTTGAGGTGGGGGCAGGCGATGGCGATGGAGAGACCGGGCCAGCCGGCTCCGGTGCCGACATCGAGTACGTGACGAAAGATCTGTTCGCCACCTTCGGCCAGCAGTGGAAGAGCCGCCAGCGAGTCGGCGCTGTGTCGGATCGCCATCGCTACCGGATCGGTGACTCGTGTCAGGTTCATCACCTGGTTTTTTTCGCGAACCAGCCAGGCGTGTCGGGCCAGTTGCTCGCGAGCGAATCCGGGTGCGAAAGGACCCAGTGCCTGGATGAATCGATCACGGAAGATCTCCCAGGTGATTTGTTCCTGAGCGGGTGTTTCAGGCCGTTCCGTGTCTTCCAAGTACACCTCCCTGGGGGATCGATTCTTCGGTTGGGATCAACACCACCCGAGGGTACCATCGTTGAAGACTCGATGGATGGCAGCGAGATGCGGGAAGGAGTGGTGCAGTGGTTTCCGGATCCGAAAACTCGGCCAGTGGCTTCTCGCTCACCACACCCGATCCTCATCTTCACCAGCAACTGGTGCAGCGACTTTCCCCCGAGCAGCATCGGATCACCCAGAGATCGGGAACCGAAGCGCCTCACTGTGGTGGTTTTCTCGATGAGAAGTCTGCCGGTGTCTATGCCTGTATCGTCTGTCGATTGCCGTTGTTTCGTTCCGAGGACAAGTTCGACTCCGGCACCGGCTGGCCATCCTTCTTCGAGACCTTCGATCCGCAGCATGTCTGTCAAAAAAGCGACGAGAGTGATGGCCTGATACGCATCGAGATCACCTGTGGCCGTTGCGATGCCCACCTGGGACATGCCTTCCCCGATGGCCCGCCTCCAACCGGGACGCGCCACTGCCTCAACTCGCTGGCGTTGCATTTCTATTGCCAGGGCGAGCCGATTCCGCGCCAGGTTTCAGAGGTTGTCGAACAGATCTCCGAGGATCCACCAGGGCTGGTGCGCGCCTTCTTCGGCGGCGGCTGATTCTGGGGAGTGGAGGACCGCTTTGCGGCCCTCGACGGTGTCGTCGATGCCGTCTCCGGCTACATGGGAGGTCACCAGGACAATCCCACCTACGAGCAGGTCTGTTCCGGTGAGACGGGCCACGCCGAGGCGGTGGAACTGCTCTACGATCCACGGCAACTTGCCTACCGCGATCTGGTTCAGATGTTCTTCGCACTGCACGATCCGACCACACCCGATCAACAGGGTCCCAATGTCGGCAGCCAGTATCGATCGGTGATCTTCTGCAACGATGCAGATGAAGCCGAACAGGTCGAGCAGGAGATGCAGAGGATGAAGGAAGAAAACGCCTTCGATGGTCGTGACTTCTGTACCCAGGTCATCACTCCGGCCCCGACCTTCTGGCGCGCCGAGGAGCACCACCAGGACTACTACCAGAAGCACCGCGGCTTCTGCTCACGCTGAGCTCAGGCCTGAACCACTCCCAGTGCGTCGATGCCACCATCTTTGGCTCCATCTCGAGAATGTCGAATGTACAGCAGCCCTTCCGTCAGCATCCACAGTTGCAGCAGCATGCCGAAGCCGAGCACGATGACCTGCGGCCACTGGATGACATCGGCGCCGAGTAGCCCCTGCATCTGACTGATGGCGGCCCAGCCGACGGTGATGGTGAGGAACAGCAGAGGGATCAGCGTCGGCAGAATCGGACGACCTCTGCGTGCCTGCCAGGTGGTCAGCACCACCAGGGTGAGACTCGCTAGCAGTTGGTTGGTGACACCGAAGATGGGCCACAGCACCAGTCCGCCGGTACCGCCCTGTCCTGCCAGCAGTGCCAGGGCTGCTGCCGAGATCACGGCGATGGCCGTGGCGACCTGGCGGTGCGCCAGGGCGGTGAGGCCGGTTGCTGTGGCCAGTTCCTCGACCACGTAGCGCTGGATGCGAGTGGCGCTGTCCATGGTGGTGGCGGCAAACGAGATGATGACAACGGTGATGACGGTGGCGAGAAACTCAGGGCTGAAGAACGGCAGTGCGGCGCCGATGAAAGCAGCTCCGCCGTAGATGAAACCAGACAGACGCGCCAGCAAGGAACCCTTGCCGACCCAGTCGGCGGAATACTTCGCCGCCCACTCGCCGCTATCGGCGAATCCTGCCGCCGACACACAGCACAGGATCACCACCACTGCCAGTCCACCCTCCAGCACCATGGCACCGAAGCCGATGCTGCGGGCATCGCGTTCGCTGGCCAGTTGCTTCGATGTGGTACCGCTAGCGACCATGCAGTGGAAACCGCTGACCGCCCCGCAGGCGATGGTGATGAACAGAAATGGAAACAACAGCGGCGCATCGGCAGGCGGGGCTGGATTGATGGCGGGGGCGACGATCTCCAGTTGTGGGCCACCGGTGAAGGAGAGCACCACCACCCCTGCGATCAGCGCGCCCAGGGCCAGAAACAGTTGATGGGAGTTGATGGCATCGCGCGGCTGCAGCAGTTTCTGCACCGGCAAGACGCTGGCGATCCACGAGTAGCCAAACAGCATCAGTAGCCAGAACAGTCCGGCGTTCTGTGCCAGCCAGTTTTCGTCACCGCCCCAGTCGAAGGCGAAGAAGGAGCGTACGCTGTCGGTCGAGCCGATGCCGATGCAACTGTACATCACCAGTAGCGCCAGCCCGCCCCATAGCGCCAGTGATTTACCGCGTAGCAGCTGCCAGCCGACCAGCAGCGCCAGCGGGATCTCGATCCACACCGCCAGGATGCTCTCGGGACGTGCCACGAACAAACTGGCGATGACGAAGGCGAACACCGCCAGCACCACCCACAACGCCAGAAAGATGAAGATCAGAAACAGCAACCGAACTCGCGGGGATAGAATCTCGGCGCACAGATCGCCGATGCTGCGCCCCTGGTTTCTGGCGGACAAGACCAGCGCACCGAGATCGTGCACCGCCCCGATCAGTACCGCACCGAACACCACCCACAACAAAGCCGGCAGCCAGCCCCAGGTGACCGCCACAGCCGGCCCGACGATGGGACCTGCCCCGGCGATGGTCACATAATGATGCCCGAACAGGATCGATCGTTTGGTTGGCACGAAATCGACACCGTTGGCCAGTTTCTGGCTGGGCATCTGATCGTCTTCGATGTCGCCGACACCGAACACTCGGGTGGCGATCCACTGACCGTAAAAACGGTAGCCGAGCCAAAGCGTCACGGCACTGGCGATGGCTAAGGTGGTGACCGTCATCGGTTCTCCTTGGGGCACTTTGCTTGGGGGCAGGGTAGGGTTGACTCGCCTCTGGCCCAAGGGCCACCCGCGGCTTTGCCGGGGTTTGACTCGCTGCCCCTTGACTCCGTGCGCCCCTCTTTCAGACTCCCGCTAAGAATTGGGGGCAGCGTGACAGCACCACAGCGACCACCTGCAGGGGATTACTGGCGCAAGAACCTGATCCTCATCGGGATCTTGCTGTCGATCTGGGCGTTTGTCTCCTTTGGTCTGGGCATCTACTGGGCCGAGGATCTGCACGGTATTCAGGCACCACTGCCGGGGACGCCGCTTGGTTTCTGGTTTGCACAGCAAGGCTCCATCTTCACCTTCGTCATCCTGGTCTGGGTCTATTGCTGGAAGATGAACCGCCTCGATGATGAGTACTTCTCCGACGAGGGAGATCAGTGATGGGAGTCACTGCCTGGACCACACTGCTGGTGGGTGCATCGTTTCTGCTTTACATCGGCAT
>JBBWWE010000150.1:0-16488 GCA_050256595.1 Planctomycetota bacterium | reverse complement strand
AATGCTACAGCGCCCAGCACTCGAATCCGGGTGCTCTTCCCCTGAGTGCACCATACCCCGACCATCGCCAGCGCCAGGGCGAGGGGATCGACCCTCATCAGAAATCCGAACCGCAAGAATTCGAGCATCGTCAACATCGTGGCGCCACACAGCAGCCCAGCAGCGAGTCCGGAGAATCTTCTCACGATGAGCGTGAGCATCAGCGCCGAAACGAGTGTCGATATGAGCGAAATCGCTCTACCGCCGCCGTATGGTGTCGAGGAAAACCCACCCGCAAGTTGCGCTAGCCAGGGATAAAACGGTGCGTACTGGTCAAGCAGCCACGGTTCCTTGCCGATCTCGGGATAGAGGCCAGGATCAGCAGCGGATCTGCGTGCCTGATCGAGAACAACCGCCTCGCCATACCTCAGCTCGTGCTGAAATCCGACCAGCGATCCACCTCGTATGAGCAATTGAGCCACCGAGATGGAAGCGAGAAGTACGGCAAGATAAAGCAACCAGGTCGCAGAAGAATGCATTCTGGACTCTTCTGGCCGTGAAGATCCTGGATCGCCTCTAGCAGGAATTACCATGGCGCCAAGGTTACGATGTGGAAACCAACGAAGCCAGAGCGATGGCACTAGTCCTGAAGAAACTCATTCTTGTACTTGCTGTTGTGCTGCCTCATGCGAGTCATGATCCGCGAGTGCAACTGGCAAACCCTGGATTCAGAAAGCCCCAGTTCTGCCCCGATCTGCTTCATCGTCATGTCATGGTTGTAATAGCCATCGATGATCTTTTTCTCACGATCATCTAGTTGACTGATGATGAAATCATAAACCGACTTCCTCAAGATCGCCTTCTCGGGGGTTTCGCTCTTCCGATCGTGAAGAAGATCGATCCTACGAAGGGATCTGGATTCTCCATCGTCGGGTGTCTGATCCGAGAGAGACATCATAGAAGCTGCAGATGCTTCTCTCTGCATCATCTGGAATTCCTCATCGGTCACATCAAGATGCTGGGCCATCTCGATGTCGGTGGGTTCTCTCCCCGATTCCGCCTGAAGTGCTTGCCAGGCGGCATCGATCCTTGAGGCAGTACTCCGGACCAGGCGGGGCACCCAGTCCTGGGATCGAAGAGAATCGATGATCGACCCCCGAACACGGGTCGTACAATAGGTTTCGAATTTCACGCCACGAGTCAGGTCGTAGTTCTCGATCGCATCCATCAGACCGAATACCCCGGCCCCGTAGAGGTCTTCGACATCGACCTGCTGTGGCAATTTCATGTGCAAACGATCAGCGGTGTATCTGACGATGGGGAGATATCTCTCGAGAAGATCGTTCTTGAGTTCAAGTTTGGTATCCGACGACTCGGTATCCTTGAACTCGATCCAGACCTGCTCCAGTTCCGGATCTGCCTGCATCCGGGTCTTTCCGACCATGGAAGAATTTTCAGGTAGCTTTTCCCGGGTGCCATCGGATCTGGTCTGAGTCAAATGAATCTCCTGTTCCTGTCACTTCCATCAAATCCTGGTCAGAGTCCATCCAGGGGCTATTTTCGACAAAAGGAAAACTCCTCTATCGAAAATCAACCCCGCAATCCTCGGCATTTCCCGTGCCAGAAACTTTTCTTTTTTTAAAAGTCCCGTCGTAAATCCTCAAAGCGCACGCTCCCGAACCTTTTCGAGGTCACCGGAAAAAAGATGTTTCAACCTCTGCAGGAAACCATGACTACCCTTTTCTCGTGAAAACCCGAGGCCTTCGCAAAGATCTCTTACACCCTGAGCCGCGGGAGAAGAGGGATAGGCCAGAGAGAAGTGCTGTCGACGACGCACCGAAGCAGGGACTCTCGGATCGTGCAGGATTGCCCCCGCACGTTCGATCTCCATCGAAAGGAACTGTCGCGCCAGGCTTCGCATCCTTCCCATCACTTGCTGCGCCTCTCCGCGGGATTGGGCCTGATTGATCGCGAGCCAGCATTTCGGGGAAAGAGGATCCTGGGAAAAAACTTTCAGCATCGCATAAGCATCGACGATGGCCGTGGGTTCTGGAGTGGTGACAACAAGAACTTCGCCGGCAGTGGTGCAGAGATCCACTACCGATCGGGAGATCCCTGCTCCGGTGTCGATCAGAATCAGGTCATTTTCTTCCATCAACTGGCCCAGCACATCGAACAGAACCTGCTGCTGGGAATGCCCCAGATCTGCAACCCGGGAAAGGCCACTTGCTCCTGGCAACACCTGAAATCCACCCGGAGCCCTGATCAGGACATCCCTCAGAGAGGCGCCCCCGTCGACCAGATGACCGAGGTTTTTTCTCGGATGAAGATCCAGTAGCACATCGATGTTCGCCAACCCCAGATCTCCATCGATGAGGACCGTTCTCAATCCAGTTGTCGCAGCAGTGATCGCGAGTCCGATAGAGATGTTGGTCTTGCCAACACCCCCCTTTCCACTGGTGATGGCCAGAACTCGAGCTCTACCCTTTGCGGGTTGAACTCGATCCCCAACCATGCTGCGCAGTTTCCAGGCTTGATCCTTCATCGGTCCTCGAGAATCATTTCCTTTATGCCCTCCCGGGTCGCCTCGCTCATATCCTCCGGCACCTCCTGGCCACATGTGATGTAGGAGATGGGAACGGATGTGATTCCGAACAGATCCCACAGGAAGCCTTTTCTGTACGACTCATCTCTCTTGGTAAAGAGGATCCGGTCATACCCCACCAACCGGAAAGACTCCGCCGCTGCGTACACTGCATCCGGCGCTGCCCCCAGGGAAAGGCAAAGATGGACCTCGATATCTTCAATACAGGAAAGTGAAACCTTGACCTCGCTGAGTCGTTCTACATCCCGCTGGCTTCGGCCTGCGGTATCGATCAGAACCAGATCGCAGTTGTAGAAACCATCGATCGCAGCCTTGACACCTTCGAAGTTCGACACGGTTTTCAGGGGCAATCCGAGGATTTCAGAAAAACGACGCAATTGTTCGATCGCGCCGAGCCTGTACGAATCCATGGTGACCAGACCAACACGCTTCTGCTCCACAAGATGGAAATGCGATGCCAGTTTCGCCAGGGTTGTGGTCTTACCCACACCCGTCGGCCCCACGAGAGCAGCGACCCGGGGAGAGCCACTCGATCCAGCAATGATGGGGGTGGTCTCCGGAATCCGTCCCAGCAAACAGGCTCCCACCCGTGCGTAGGCGATCTCCTCGAGTTCTACTACGGGAACATCGAGGTCGATGGCCACACCGCAGACCGCATCGATGATCTTGCAGTGGGCATGCGATGGGATCCCCGATGATTCCAGTAGCGTGGTAACAGCGCCAAGGAATCGAGGATCGATGACATCGTCATCATCGATGACCTCAACTTCAACATCGAGGTAACTATCTTCACGAAACTCTTCTTGAATCTGGTTGGAACCAGATTCGAAATCTGAAGAGGATCCATCATCCAGTTCCCAGTCCTCTAACTTGCGGTCGGCTACCGAAGTTAAGGAAAACTGCTGAATCTCTGCAGCAATCTGTCTTTTTGCGCTCTCCAGACGTCCGATGAGGTCATAAGTGTTCAGATGGATGTCATCCGCACCTTGACTCGCTCTGACCTCAACAGAAGAACCAACATTCGAGACCGCTGATATCACCGGTGTTGGAATCGGCGATTCGAAGCTGCCGACTGTTGCAATGTTGTCGGATTTCTCGTTGCGGACGATGACCACAACATCGGAAACACCGAACCATCCGAAAAACCCAGGCCTACGTACTTTCCGTGAGTGAACCACGGTCCATTCGCTACCAAATCTATCCTGAAGAATGCGCACCGCGGTAGCATAATCCGGTGCGACGACACGGGTGTGACCCGCATCCCCGGTTCCTTTGAGCTCGTTCAAGAGGATCGTCCCCTTCCCCCAGAAGACCGTGGCTCGTGACCCCCCAGGTCAGCCACTGATCCTCGCCATCCCCGCAGACTCCACGGTAATACCGTGAACAATTTCATTGTAGGAGAGGACCACCACAGTGGGCACTTCCTTCTCCAGTAGCTTTCTGACAAAGACACGCAACGGCGCAACAGTGAGAACCACGGGAGGGTGACCTTCCGATGCAAGGTTCTCCAGCGGCCCCTCGAGCGCCGGGATCACTGCTTGATGGAGCCGGGGCGGAAGTCGCAACTCCTCGCATACCCCCAACTCATCGACAGCATCCAGTAACGCTTCCTCGATCTCTGGATCGATGGTAACGGCCTTGATCCTGTTGTTCTCATCGACGAGAGAAGCACAGATGCTGCGCCCCAAAGAAGTTCTCACCCGCTCGGTGATCTGTACCAGATTGCGCGGGGATTCCGAGGGAGACTCTTGAGAAGCCTCGCCCATGGTTTCCAGGATCTTCTCCATGTCCCGGATCGAAACCCCTTCTGACAGTAATGATTGAAGAACCTTCTGCACTTCTCCCAACCGCAACAGATCGGGGACAAGTTCAGCGACGAGAGGCTTAACATCTTCGGTGACTGACTCGAGAATCCTGCGGGTTTCTCCTCGGGTGAGAAGTTCTGGCAGATGGTCTTCGACTGTCTTCCTGAGGTGAACCAGCAGCGCATCCTGGGCGCTGACCACCCTGTAGCCGAGAGACTTCCGCATTTCGCCTTCCTCGATGGAGACCCACTTCGCTCTCACCCCGAATACCGGCTCTTTGATCTCATCGCCTTCGATGCCATCGATGGAACGTTTTTCTTCGATGATCATGGCGTCAGTCGCGCGCAACGATCCGCTTGCACAGGGAATCTGTCTTAGCAGGATTCGATAATCCTGGCGTGGAATCTCACGGATCAGCACCCTGGCCCGTACAGGTGGTAATCGAAATCCCAGTTCTTCCACCAGCGACTGCCGCAGTTGCTCGATCCTGTCGCCGAGCGGCAACTGTCCCCCCTCCGGCTCCAGCAGACGATGAAGGCTGTATCCCAGTTCGATGGATAGGGGCTCCTCTTGGCTGACAGTTTGACCGCGCTGATCATTGGCCCGCGCTGGAGCCACGGCAACGACCTCTGCTTGCTGCTGATCTTCGGTAAATGAGGTGGATACCGAACTCTGTGGCGACCTCGTCAAGTAGGCGATCGCCAGTAATGTCACGGCGATGCATCCCAAAGCCACGGGAGGAAGTCCTGTGGTCGCCAGCAATACCAGAACTCCTGCCGTGATCACCAGCGCACGCGGATTCGCGAACACCTGCCCGACTACCGCATGCCCAATCTGTTCATGGGTAGATGCCCTCGTCACCATCAGCCCCGCAGCGACGCTGATGAAAAGCGCAGGTAGTTGCGTAGCGAGTCCATCTCCGATGGTGAGTGTCGTGAATACCCTTCCTGCCTCGGAAAAACTCATCGAGTACTGAAAGATTCCGATAGCAAATCCACCGAAGATGTTGATCAGCGTGATGATAATTCCGGCAATGGCATCGCCCCGGACAAACTTGGACGCACCATCCATCGCTCCGTAGAAATCGGCCTGACGAGCTAGGTCCAATCGGGCATGCTTCGCTTCTTCTGCGGTGATATTCCCGGAGTTCAGATTGGCATCGATAGCCATCTGATCACCGGGCATGCGATCCAGGGTGAATCTAGCAGCGACCTCAGCAATTCTGGTGGCACCTTTGGTCACCACGACGAATTGAATCACCACGAGTACCGAAAAGATGATGACGCCAACGATGAGATTCGACCCCGACACGAAATTTCCGAAAAAGTTCACCACTTCACCTGCAGCGTACTCTCCCTCTTCACCTGCCCGGCTCAAGATCAGTCGAGTTGTGGCTATGTTCAGAGACAGCCGATACAAGGTCACCAGCAGCAACATCGATGGGAACGCTGCGAACTCCAGTGGCTTTCGCAAGTACACGACGGTGAGGATGACCAGCACAGAAAAAGCAATGTTCGCACCGAGAAGTCCATCCATGACGACACCCGGGAGTGGCACCAGGATGGCGATCAGGATCGCCGCTAGCGCAATGACCAGTGCGAGATCACGATTTCGCCCGATGGAGTCCTTCCAGTGAGGAGGGGGAACCAGGGTGTTCATTTGCGCCTCGTTCATCGTCCTACTCTCTCCTCGAGCAATTTCCCGTGAAGTTCACGACGGCGACGTCGCACCTGTGGGTCACCGTGCGCCTCGCGGTTTTCTTCTTCCACTTCTCTCCGACTCATCATCAAGGAGCGCCGATACTGCCAGCGCTTATGTGCCCAGTCGCCAGCAGAGATCAACAGCAAAACTGCACAGATCTTGATGAAGATCCACAGCAGCTGGGGTCCTGCAACACTCAAGGTGATGGCAGGATCCGATATTCCTGTGCCCACGACTGCCTCGGGGCCCGCTACCATCCCTCGCATTCCATGTACCAGAACCAGAACCACTGCCGTGATCTTCAGGACCCCGAAGGCCAGTCTGCCGAATCCAGCATGGCTGAAAATTTGCCTGGTGTTCGTGAAGGGATCGATACGCTCCAGATCAGGAGCGATTTCTGCAAACCGAATCCGAAAACCTACCTGTAACCACGTCGATAGCGCAGCGACAACGAACAGAACCAACAAGATCGGCCCAGCAAACAAGATGACCGTTCTGATCGCATCATCGAGAAACAGAATCGCGGTCGAGGCGTCGACCCTTACACTCGACAAATTCCCCAGCACTCCCTCCATCGTCGTCGCCAGGATCACGTACATCGAAGCACCAAGGAGCAGGATTCCGCTGAAGCCAGCCAGCATCACCAGCGACCCGACCAGATCCCTGCTGAGGGCAACTTTCCCCTCGAGCCTGGCTCTCTCCAGCCTTCTGGCGGTGGGAGTCTCAGTCCGATCATGGTGGCCGATGTGCTCTCTCATCCGTCAGACCCCACCGATTCCACGGAGAATCAACTCCGATCCCTGAAAACCCAACTCGATGACAAATCGATAGATTTCTGCAATGAACGGTAACGTCATGAACAGCACCAACATCCCGACCCCGGTACGAATCGAGAATCCAACGACAAACACGTTCATCTCCGGCACTGCTCGAGCCAAAACCCCAAGACCAATTGTCGTGGCCAGCAGAGCAATGCTGGCTGGCAACGCAATCTGCAATCCCAGTCGCCAGATCTGACCACCAAACTCCGCGGAGATGGCGGTGGCCGATTCTGCGGTCAGTGCACCGGTAAAAATGTTGCCCATCATCCCCGGAGGAACCATGTCGAAAGAACCACACAGAGAAAGAATGACCAGTCTGTGGCCCTCGAGGGCGAGAAAGACCAAGCCGGCAAATACCATCAAGAGTGTTGTCAAAGGAGTGGTAGTTTGACCTGTTGCTGGATCCACCACTTGCGAGAAAGCGAATCCTGAATCCTGAGACAGCAGTTGCCCTCCCAGATGAGCAACCCACATCAAGATTCCTGCGGTGGCACCGAGCACCCAACCCAGAGCAAGTTCTCCACCGATGGAAAAGGCAGCGACGGTGGGACTAGCGAGCAACGACGAAACTTCTCCAGAACCCACCTGAATTTGACCTGCTGTAACAATTGGAGCGATGCACAGAGCGATCAGGGCCGCGATTCCAACCTTGAGTCGCGCAGGGATGACCTTCGAGGAAAAGACCGGGAGCAC
Source organism: Planctomycetota bacterium (assembly GCA_050256595.1). GTDB lineage: Bacteria > Planctomycetota > UBA8108 > UBA1146 > UBA1146 > UBA1146. The sequence continues at coordinate 8,884 of JBBWWE010000150.1, read as the reverse complement.
CATCATCGCACCGATGATTCGTATGAAAACGAGGAACCAGCCGGCCCAGGTGCTAGCGGAGAATTCCAGCAGGTCGTTCACTACTGTTCACTCCCCTCGAATGCATGAGAAGACTCCTGGATCGAATTACGTGCGTAATCGGTTGCCCACCCCAGTAGCAGCGGCATCAACAACAGCAGCACCAGAGCAACCGCAATGATCTTGGGGACAAAGGTGAGGGTCTGATCTTGCAGATGAGTCACTGCCTGGAACAAACTCACCACCGCGCCAACCGCTAACATCACCAGCAAAACCGGAACCGCCAGTTGCAGAGCGACGAACAGGGCTTGCTGAAGTAGGTCGATCGCTATACCAAATCTCATCATCCAGCCGCCGTTATCATCGTGGAAACCATCAACTGCTCTACGACCAGTCCCCATCCATCCACCAGAACGAACACGAGAACCTTGAATGGCAAGGACACGATCACAGGGGGAAGCATCAACATTCCCATCGAGACCAGAATCGCCGACACAACCAGATCTATCACCACGAAGGGGAGATAGATCATGAATCCCATTTCGAATGCCCTCCTCAATTCACTGAGAACGAAAGCAGGCATGATTACTGTTGTCGGCAAAGAATTGAGGAACTCACTCGTAATGAAACCGTCATCGGTGTATTGATTTTCAACGACAGCGGGAGCACCAACGCGAGCCATCAACAACAGGTCGCTCTCATCGATGAATCGATACATGAACTCCCGGACTTTATTTTCTGCGTACTGAAATGCCTCTTCACCGGTAGGAACTCGACCGATAGAAGCCATGGGGACCTGATCCGCATAGGGCCGAATCGCATTGCTGTAAATGTCACCCCAGATCGGTCCCATCACTGCGATGGTCAACATCAATGAAAGGCCGATCAGAACCTGGTTCGGTGGTGATTCCTGGGTTCCGATCGCCCGTCGAACAAATCCAAGCACCACGATGATCCTGGTGAAGCAGGTCGTCAGCAGTAACAAGGCGGGCGCGATCGATAACACCGTCATGATGAGGATCAATCGCAGCGAAATTCCGACGTTCTCGGGCGAGCCACTCAGAATTTTTTCGACGATGCCAGTTTCCGAAGCGATGTCACCTGTAGCCATCGCCTCCGGCGCCACCACCAGAAGAATGACGAAAGCACCCAGAACACCCAGTAGTAGAGGACGACGGAAATTCTTCAAGCCTGAGTTTTCCCTTCGACACGATCTCCATATCCATCAAGACGGTCTCTTAACCACTGAATCTCGTTACTCACATCATGCGAGTCAGATGGCTCGGCACCCAAGATCTCATTCTCTTGTGCCTCCGTCCGGACCCTGGCCATCTCGCTGGTAAACTCGAACCCGTAACTGAGTTTCTGTACCTCTTCAAAATCGGTGACCACACTGAGGCATTCGACTCGTCCCGGGGAGGATCCGACGACGAGTACACGCTCACCGATCCTGACGATGATCAAGTTCTGACGGTTTCCGATGGGAATGCGCATCAAGACTTTCATTCTCGAATCGGTCCCGGGAATGACCCCCGGGGCGTATTTTCGAACAAGAATGACACCACCAATGCCAAGCCCCGCGATGATGATGATCGCACCGATGGCCTGAAGAGTCCGCCAGATGAAATCCGAATCGGTGGAGGTATCCCTTGCCACTACTCCGCCATTTGCCAGCCGAACATCAGGAACAGAATTATTGATGGTGATCGGTGCCTTTGTCTTCCCGACCGGAATTACTTGCGCCACAACGGAAGCGGAAGCGAGCGAGAAAAAAAGTGTCAGTGTCAGTCCGATCTGAATCCAGAATTTGAGTCGAACTCCTGGAAACTTCGGTGTCGGCATCTGTAACCGCTTCATTGATTTCATGTTCCCCCACTTCACTTACAAGAAACTCAAGTCGAGACCACCCGCATGTCGTCATTTCCCGACTGGATCTGTTTTGCAAAGCGCGTGGTCGTTTCGTCATCCAAGATCCGCTCAGATATCTTTGCGATGCGATCAAGACACTCTTCTCGCCTGCGATCTCTTAACTTTTCAACGATCCGGAATCGATTCACCGACACCTCGACCTGTGAGCGAATTTCATTCGCTGCCTCAGCAAGTTGATTGGCAAGATCTGCGTTCTTTTTTGCCTCTTCCCTCAACCTCGTCAGGTATTTTCGGTGCACCAGTAATTGCTTGATGTCATTTCCCGCGTGATCCGATTCCCGGATCGAATGAATCACTGCATGGTGCTCAACTTCTGACTGCCTTATCCGCTCCTGTTGCGCATGAAGATCTCGAACGCGGCGGTACAATTTTGAAAGTTCCGCTTCCATTTCCGATTTCCTGAGCCTCAGAAGGGCTTCGAGATGGTTAGAGGAGTCGGGCATCACTCCACCTTCCCGCCATGGCATCTGGCAATTTCGATCACTCGTTTGCGGGTCTCGAAAAAGTCACTCGCTTCTTCCGGATGCTGCCTGAGTAGCTGCTCTATCAGCGGCAGTGAATCGATGGCCTCGTCAGCCCTTGCGTCCTGACCACGGACATAAGCACCCAGGCGCACCATGTCCTCGATCTCCCTGTAAATCGCAACCTTCTCCACCAACGACCGGGCTGCTTCCAGATGTTCCTGGTCAACTACCGAGTTCATCGATCTGCTCGTGGAGGAACACGGGTCGATCGGTGGAAACCAACCCTTGTTGGCAAGGTCCCTGGACAACCAGATTTGTCCATCGAGTATCCCACGAACGGAATCACCGATAGGATCGTGCTGATCATCACCTTCTACCAACACCGAGTAGAATGCCGTTATGCTTCCTTTCATACCGGGCCCGGTTCTCTCCAGAAGCCGTGGGAGCATCGCAAAAACACTCGGTGTGTAACCGCGAGTGGTCGGTGGCTCTCCAGCGCAGAGCCCTACTTCACGCTGAGCGAGTGCGACACGAGTGATGGAGTCGACCAGTAACAACACATCTTCCCCTTGATCCCGGAACCATTCGGCAATGGAGGTCGCAACCCTCGCTGCCCTCAATCGCATCACTGCCGCTTCGTCTCCGGTTGCCACGACGACAACACTGCGAGCCAGCCCCTCAGGCCCGAGATCTCTTTCGATGAACTCACGGACCTCTCGACCTCGCTCTCCCACCAGGGCAATCACCCGCACCGGTAAGGCAGTGTTTCGGGCGATCATGCCAAGCAGGGTTGATTTCCCGACACCACTGCCTGAAAAGATTCCGAGACGCTGACCGATTCCCACGGTCAGGATCGAATCGAGGGCGCGGACTCCCGTCTGGAGCGGAATGCAGATCTTCTGACGTTTGAGCGCCGGTACCGGAATGTTGTTGATGGGCACTTTGGCCTTGATGGGCAGTGGGCCCATGGCATCGATGGGCACCCCTCGCGCATTCACAACTCTGCCCAGCAATTGATGAGAGACAGCGACACATGGCGTTTCACCATCGTGGATCACTTCGTCACGAGGCGCGATCCCCTCGCTTCCGTCTTCCGGCAAGAGATGGGTTCGTCCCTCGTCGAAACCCACCACTTCCGCAACGGCACGTTTCCCGTCGCGGGTCACTATGGTGCACTCAGCGCCAACTGGTAGAGAAAGCCCCTCCGCCTCGACGATGACACCGATGACACGGACCACCGTCCCACGAACTCGGACGAGTTCATCCAGGTTCACCGTATTCAGTGCAGAGATCAAATTCATCTATCTCTCCTGGGTATCCTGAATCAGAGCAGCCTCGATCAAATCGAGTTGCGTATCTATCCCCAGATCGACACTTCCGGTGGCACTTCGAACACAACATCCTCCGCGTGAGATGGATTCCACTCCGATCACCTCCGCAGCTTCGGCTCCCTGTATCTTCTGACCGAGCGTTGGAAGAAACTCGATGACGGTCGTCAAATCGACAGGATTCACCTCGATCCGAATCTTGCGTCTGTCACCGATTCTTTGAATTGCCAATTCGATGTTTTCGGTGACGAGTTGCGGAAATTCGGCGATCTCTTTCCTGAGGATCCGTTCTGCAATCCCGCGAGCGAGCGCAACCGTATCTCGACGGATTTCCTCGATGGTGAACTTCCAGCAACCGTTGAATTCAACGAGAACGTTTTCGAGCATTTTCGACACTGATTCACATGATTCTCCCAGCATGCTCTCCGCCTTTTGCTGGATCAGTTCATCCGCATCGCTTCTGCTCCGCTCGAGACCTTTCTGCTTTCCTTCGGTGAAGCCAGAATCAAATCCCTCTCGATGACCTTTAGCAATTCCACGTTCGCGCGCCTCTTCCTCTATCTCTGCTAGTTTCTGGTTTGCTTCCGAGATCTTGCGCCGAACATGCTCATCCGTCTCTTTCCTGGCCGTCTCGATGGCGACCGTCATCTCGTTGCCCTCCTGAACCAGTTTCCTGCGCAAATCTGCATAGGCAGCCTGAAGCGCATCCAGTCGTTTCTGCGCCAACTCGACAGATCGTCCGTCTTGAGCGTTAGCGATACCAGGTTGAGAGAACAAGGAGTCACTCATGATGATTGAACCTCCTGAGAAAGGTCTCCCTGGCGATTGCGTTCGATCAGGTCCGCAAGATTTGGATCCGTTGCGCGAATATCTTCGAGAACGGATTGATCCACTTCCTCGGGACTGGGAACGGTACTCACGAAAGAAGGTAAGGAAATGCCACTTGTACAAGTGGTGTTAGAATTGTTGAACAAATCGAATGCTGCCATAGCATCCTCGATGGCATCTGAATCGAGAACTTCCACGTCCTCGATCATCTCACCAAGAACCACCACTTCATTGGCGCCTAGTTGCTTGAAAACTTGTTCGCGATTGGCACCCTGATCCAGAATCAATAGTGCCAGAACCTCACAACCTGGTAACTCATCCCTGGTATCAGAGATCACCTGGCGAAGGATGGTGACCGCCTGGGTCACGGTGAGACTGCGAATCGTCTCCATCGATCGCTCGTAAGAGACCTGATTTTCTTCATTCACATAGGTACTGATGGCTTCTCGGATCCCGGCAACAGGAGAGGGACTGGTCATACGGAATCCCTGGATGGCCTCTTCCCTGACAGAATCGGTGGGACCGTCGCGAAGCATGACGAATACAGAAATGATTCCGAAGAAAACCAGGAAAAAGAAAAAGCTGTTCTTCTGGCTAGATCCATCAGCAACGAATCCGACGGCCGCAGCCGATACGGTGGCAACGGGACCGAATCTGACCGGGAAAACACGGGCCTCGATAGCCGTATTTGCCCCTAAATGTACCTTCAGGTGTGATTCTATGCCGTTTGCAACCTCCCGGGTAAACCCGCGCAACGCCTGAAGAGTTCCAGTAGTCTGCGGGTATGTTCGACCGGTTCTTTCCGTCTCTGCCCTGAACTCAGAGTTCACGTCATATTGATCCGTGGCAAAAACCAGTGCCTTGTCTCGATCAACCATGACAGTAACAGCAACTTCATCGACAATTCTCACTGCCGGATCGGAATCGTCAAACGAAGGAATCTGCTGGGCAGTTGCCCGGGTGAGCACGGTATCTGCAAATTGGGAAGATATCGGCGCCAGGCTTGAAATCTGTTCCTGGAGATCGTAAACCCCTCGGACAACCGGGAACCGGGGCTCGAAGAACCCGGGATCCTCTGCTGGTTCTTCCAGGCTCACATCCACCGCAACCCGAAACATATCTTCGGGAAATATGGATGCGAGATAAGAGAAAACATAACCCTCTACTTTTTTCTTCTTGTCTACAACATCCCCGCTGGTCAATTTTGGATTCACGAGGTCGTAATGGTGACCATAGGTATCAGTGAGGATGATCTTGTCGAGAGTAATCGAATATGCTCCTGAAACATGGAGCCCGATGACTCGCGCAACTTGCTGGCTGATTCCCTCCTGGCGAATCTCCTCGTCAAGTTGAACCTGAACACTCACACCATTGATCTTACGATTGGTTCCGATGACCGCACTTGCATTTGAAGTGCTGGGAGTCACGCTCACCGAGTAAACGCCATCGAGTCGCGCAAGATCCTCTTCAAGTTTCTGAATATGTGATCTTTCCCAGCGTTGTTCTCTTTGACGCGTGTTGCCCAGGATGGAATCCGGCTGCCGAACCCAGCTGAAAGGATCTTCGTTGACTCCAGGACCAGGTACCCCCTGAAGCATGGAGAGGACCTGTCCTATGTATTTCCTCGAGACCTGGATCGTTCCTTCCGGAGAAAAGCGAAACTCCAGGTTTTCACTACGTAGTTTCTCGACGAATTCGGCTTGCTGCTGCGATTCGCCTTCTGCGAAGGGAATCTCTACCCAGTTAGTCCCGCCCAGATTCGTGAGGACAAAGTAAGCAGCGATGATGAGAAAAATTCCTGCAAAGGCTCTTCCTCCTGTACCGAGGCCCTCCCAGAAACTACCCAGGTCGAAGGACGACCGCACCGGGACGTGATCATATCTATTTTGGTTCGAATCCTGATTCCCCATCTCTCCCCTTCCGGCTCCGCCGCGCGGAGTTAGACCTTCATCTTCTGAATTTCTTCCAGGGTTGAAGTGAGTTGAACTCTCACCCTGGACAGTGCCTGATGCGCCAGATCCACTCGATCCAGTCGCCCGATCAACATTGACATTGATTCTGGAATTGCAGTTCGCGACATAATCGAACGGATCTCGTTCGAAACCGTGGCGCCCTGTTGTTCGTGGCTGTCACCCTGCGACGGTTCGATTCGGGCCGCATTATCCACCCAGCGCACCTCGCTTGATTCCGCAGGAGATGCTTCAGCGACAACGACGGGTCTGCCGACGGCAACCGTTGTGCTGGAGATCGGTGCGAATGCAGAGATCGCGGTGACAGACATCTTGTGCCCCATCTCTTCGCCACATGTCCTGCTCGAGAGGGCCACAGTTGGCCGTCTCGGTGTCATTGTGGAACGTGCCCGCGACGACGAGCCTCGTCGATCGCGCGACCATGTCCCGATGGAAGTCCGGGTTACGCGGGTTCATCTTCTCCGAAGCCCGGCGAGTCGCGGATGACTCGATGGGTTCCGGAAATACCCCAGCAAATCGGACATCTCCGGCCAAAGAGTGGCATATGCTTTATAAACTGTAAAGTGCAATGTACCCCAGAAGTTCCGATAACGAGAAACCTCCCCCCTCTCCGACCACCGATCCTGCGAATTGATCCCAGCGAGATCCGATCCGGGTATGCTTGAGCCAGGTGGTCTTTCCCACCTGGATGGAAGCCTGTGAATCTGCTCATCACCGTTGTCTCCCTGACCCTCGTCGTCTCCTTTCTATGCTCTCTCCTCGAAGCAGCATTTCTCTCCGTCTCGATCGCAAGCCTGGAAGAACGCCGCGAACAGAGGATCGGTATCCGCTGGCTGCTGGAGATGAAGAAAGGAAGGCTCGATGAAGCCATCGGGTCGATCCTGATCCTCAACACCATTTCCAACACTCTCGGAGCTTCGATTGCTGGATTCCTGGTCGCCAGAGAGTTCGACGATTACCCAGCAGCGGTTGGCATCTTTTCTGCGCTGCTCACCTTTTTGATCCTTACCTGTTCCGAGATCATCCCCAAGACGCTCGGGGCGACACATGCGCGTAAGTTGTCCGGTTTCGTCGGAGTTTGCCTGATGTTGCTAACTCGCCTGATGAAACCTGCTCTGCTCATCACCGGATTGATTACCAGGATGCTGAGGAGCAAATCGTCAGAAAATGTCTCCAGAGGAGAAGTGGAAGCGATGATCCACCTGGCGGGAACAGAGGGGGCACTCGCCCACCATGAGGAGGCCCTCTATCGCAACATTCTCAGGCTCGATGAGATTCACGTCGGGGATGTGATGACACCCAGGACGGTCGTCCGAGATCTGTGGCAAGAAGCAACCATCGGCGACGTACTGGCAGAAATCGACCGGGGCAAACTGCCGAGCCGTATCCCCATTCATGGTTCAACTCGCGATCAGGTGACTGGCTATGTTCTTCTCAGGGAGGTTTTGATCGCCCACATCGAGGGCGCACCCAAAACCACTCCCCTGTCGAAATATCGTCGTGAAATCCGTTTCGTCCCCGAGGTCGCAACCCTTCGCCAGGCACTCTCGGATCTGACCAGCGGTCAGGATCCGATAGCGATGGTCGCTGACGAACATGGCGGTACCTGCGGGCTGATTTCCACGGAAGATCTGTTCGAGACGATCCTGGGCATAGAGGTTGTCGATGAAAATGACCAAACTGAAGATCTTCGAGATCTGGCCCAGGGACTTCGAGAGAAACGGCTCGAACGATTAAGGAGTGAACGCGTACTGCGTGACCCTTCCGAGTCCGATGATGAAAAGAAACGGATGTAGTAACCTACTTCCTGTGTACACATTCGCTCATCACTGGGTGGGGTGGCAGAGTGGTCTAATGCACCGGTTTTGAAAACCGGCAGGGTGTAACAGCCCTCGTGGGTTCGAATCCCACCCCCACCGCCATTGCATTACACAAAGGAGAATAATCGATGAAGGGTTTCGGACTGGTGCCTCTCATCATCATCTTGATCCTGGGAGCATTCTTCTTTTACACGGGAAGCTACCAGCAACGGCAAATCGACAACCTGGAGAAAGCCCAGGTGACGATGCAACACGAAGATGAACGTCTTGCCCAGGAAGTAGTACGTCTAGAAGCCGAGGTAATTGGCATCCAAACTGGTCTCGAGGCAGTCCAGTCAGAGATGGTCGAGATCGAGAACAACATCGAAACCGTAGCTATGGAGTCCGAAAATATCAGAGCGGGCATGACCAGCGAAATCGAAAATCTCACCGAGGGTCTGGCCACTAGCCGGGAAGTCTTCAAGAAAGAACTCGATGCAGAACTGGCAAGGATGAGGAGTGCTCTGGAAGTCTCCGATCAGGATCGG
>JBBWWE010000149.1:0-1542 GCA_050256595.1 Planctomycetota bacterium | reverse complement strand
CGACAACGGTTGGATTCAGCGAACGCCGGAGACGAAGGTGCCCGAGGGTTGGCGGCACAGTTTTGCGCCACGTTCCAAGCAATCACCCTTTGATGGCGGAACTCGAACACCCGTCATGGTTCGCTGGCCGGGGAAGGTGCGTCCAGGATTACGCCAGCAACTGGCCAGCAGTATCGACATTGCCCCCACCGTGCTAAGGGCATGTGGCCTGGAACCGCCGGCCCAGATGGAAGGCATCGACCTTGTGGACCAGTCGTCCAACCGGGGACCGCTCCGTACCCACTTGCTGGGGGAAAGTTATGCCCATGACATCGCCGACATTGCTGACCCGGAAAAGACGTTGCTCTATCGCTGGTGTATCGAGGAAAACTGGAAGCTCCTAGTGACTTACGATGGGACGATCGGCCGCAACAAATCGGTCCATCCTCAGACCACGTCCTCTCACCTGCTGTTTGACCTGGCGGCAGATCCTCATGAGCATGAAGATCTTTCTGCCCAGCAACCGGACGTGGTGAAGCGGCTTCAGCAGCAGCTGGATACGAGCTGGCAGCTGAAAACAGCTCTCCCGCTGCAAGTGAAATAGTGGGAATCGCTGGCTCAGCGGGCGGTTTTTCATCCAGCGGTACTCGATGGTCAGCAGGGACAACAGGTGAAAGGCCACAGATGAAGCCCGAGGTTTGGCACCGCTCTCCGGGAAACCGTGGTTCCCTGGTATGGTTCCTGGCTCTTTTCCTGCTGGTCTCGTGTCGTTCTCCCGAACAGAGCGAATCCATCGGCCCCTACATTGGCCCTGCCTTCGTCTATCCCTACACGGTTCTTGATCGAGTGGCCGGGGCGGACGGAATCCTGTGGCAACATGATCGAACCGATTGTCCTGTCGACGTGGAGATCGCCGAGAACATCATCGAGGAAGCACTCGGGTACTGGAGTTTTCCAGGGACCTGTTCTTTTCGTCGGGCAAAGATCGATGAAGAAGCCACTTTGACCATCGGTTGGCGGGCTTCCGATCACGGAAGTCCTTGTTATCGATTCGGCATCGGCGAGGCACTGGTGGCACATCGAGTGAGAAGTCCGCGCTCAGGAGATGCGACACCTCTTTCCATCCACCTGAATGTCGGAGTGCAGTGGAATCTCGCTGAATCGGATGCACCAGCACAAGAACCTGCGCCGGGATTGAGGATCAGGAATAAATCTCATCCTCGACTAAAATCCGTGATCGTGCACGAGGCGGGTCACGTGCTCGGGCTCGCGCACGCCGTCCAGGGTGACTCGGTGATGCGGGTGTTGCAGGGCGACGCTGCAGCGAAGCCAGGAGTCTCCGATCTCATCGGTGTCCAGAGCCTCTACGGTGGTGGCAAGGGTGCGGGTTCCGCTGATCTACAGATCTTCTGCGTCGCACCCGATGGGCAACTGCATCTGGCGGCCCCCATCGTTCGAGGCCTCGCCCCGCCTGATCGAGTACGCGTTCATTCTGCGGACCTCGATGGCGATAATCGAGACGAACTGCTGCTGGTCGGCAGAGGTCGTCCTGGAGAAGGAACT
>JBBWWE010000148.1:0-5263 GCA_050256595.1 Planctomycetota bacterium | reverse complement strand
GAGAACATGGTGGTCACCTCTCAGGGGCAGGTTCTCGATGTCGATGATCTGCCAGGCCATATCCATCCGCAGCAGCCGCTCGATGCGAGCCGCAGCTTACCGATCGGGACCACCATCCAGGAGATGGAGCGCGAGTTGATTCGCGCCACCCTGGAGTTCGTCGATGGCAATCGGCGCAAGGCCGCGGAGTCGCTCGGAATCGGTGAGAGGACCCTGTACCGGAAAATCGGCGAATATGATCTCCGAACCGAGGGGGAGGAAAATACTGCCAAATAGGCAGACCGTGTGATCATTTCCAAGATTAGGTGTCAACCTGGCAGGCAGACCCTCATGCCCGCATCAAGAATAGGAGCGATTCCTCCCGTTTCCTGCCATAATTGCGACATTCGGGGGTCAGAACGGCTCCGATTGGAACGGGGTTTGCGATTTCTTCTGGAGAGCCTCGGGAACGCCTGGTGTCCCACCGGTGGAGGTCCCGGGGAGATTTGCGAAGGGAGAACTGAACATGAGCAAGATTATTGGAATTGACCTGGGAACGACCAACTCCGTGGTTGCGGTGATGGAGGGTGGAGAACCCACCGTCATTCCCAACCGTGATGGAAACCGGGTGACCCCTTCCGTGGTCGCCTTTACCGAATCCGGAGATCGTCTCGTCGGTCAGACCGCGAAACGACAGGCGGTCACCAATCCGGAGAACACCATCTTCTCCATCAAACGATTCATGGGGCGACGTCACGAGGAACTCGATAAAGAGGAGAATCTGATCCCCTACGAGATCATCGGAGGACCGAAAGATCTGGTCAAGGTGAAGCTCCAGAACAAGGAATACACGCCTCCGGAGATCTCTGCGTTGATTCTCCAGGAACTCAAGGGTACCGCTGAAGAATATCTCGGGGAGAAGGTCACCGATGCAGTGATTACCGTTCCCGCGTATTTCAATGATAGCCAGCGTCAGGCGACCAAGGACGCAGGGCGCATCGCCGGTCTCGATGTCAAGCGCATCATCAATGAGCCCACTGCTGCTGCACTCGGCTACGGTCTCGACAAGAAAGGCAGCGAGAAGATCGTGATCTACGATCTTGGCGGAGGCACCTTCGATGTCTCGATCCTCGAGGTCGATGAGGGCATCTTCAAGGTTCTCTCCACTAACGGAGATACCCAGCTTGGTGGCGACGACTTTGATAACGTTCTCATCGAGTACATCGCTGACGAGTTCCAGAAGAACCAGGGGATCGATCTCCGGCAGGATCTGATGGCACTTCAGCGCCTCAAGGAAGCGGCCGAGAAGGCGAAGTGTGAACTTTCGAGCCGCTCGGAGACGGAGGTGAACCTGCCCTTCATCACCGCTGATGCCAGTGGCCCGAAACACCTTCAGATGTCCATCACCCGTGCAACCTTCGAACAGAAGGCTCAGTCGCTCGTGGAGAGTACTCGTCGTCCTTGTGAACTGGCGCTCTCGGACGCCGATTTGACCCCGAAGCAGGTCGATACGGTGATCCTGGTGGGAGGCTCGACCCGCATGCCAGCCATCCAGGAGATCGTTACCAAGATCTTCGGCAAGGAACCCAATCGCTCGGTGAATCCGGACGAGGTGGTAGCAATAGGGGCAGCCATCCAGGGTGGAATCCTCGCCGGTGACGAAAAACTCAGTGAAGTACTGCTACTGGATGTCACTCCGCTTTCTCTGGGGATCGAGACGCTCGGTGGAGTGACCACGAAACTCATCGAACGTAACACGACCATCCCGCATCAGAAGAATCAGGTCTTCTCGACCGCAGCAGATAACCAACCCGCGGTGGATATCCATGTCCTCCAGGGTGAGAGGGAGATGGCACAAGACAATCGAACCCTCGGTAAGTTCCAGCTCGACGGAATCCCGGCGGCTCCCAGAGGTGTTCCTCAGATCGAGGTCTCCTTCGACATCGATGCAAACGGAATCCTGGAAGTCAGCGCCAAGGACCTGGGGACAGGCAAGGAGCAGACCATCAAGATCCAGTCTTCTTCCGGTCTCAGCGAGGAAGAGGTCGAGAAGATGCGACAGGAAGCGGAGCGCTTTGCCGAGGAAGACAAGGCAGCCCGTGAACTGGTCGAGGTTCGCAATGAAGCCGATCAGGCCTGCTATGCCACCGAGTCGAGTCTCAAGGAGCACTCCGACAAGATGGAAGAGGGTGAAGTCGAGAAGATCGAGAGCGCCCTCGCTGGTTTGAAGGAGATCAAGGACTCGCCCGAAGCGACACATGACTCGATCCGGGCGGCGATCGAATCCCTCAACGAAGCTTCTCATGACCTGGCTCGTCGGATCTACGAGCAGGCTTCCCAGCAGGGTGCTACCACCGGGGAACCTGCGCCATCGAGCGCTGGCGCCGATTCAGAAGCTTCTTCTGGATCTGATTCGTCCGGGGAAGAGCCGATCGTGGATGCCGATTTCAAGGTGAAAGACTGATTCTGGCGACTTATTCGGAACGTGGATTGTGAGACGGCGCAGGCCCTAGCGGCCTGCGCCGCTTCTCATCGAGGGGAACCTTCTGCCTGTTTTTATCGTCAGTGTTGCAGGAAGCCTTCTCTGGCACCGTCCTTCCTGAAAATGTGGAAATTGGGAGTGTGGGGGACCCTGTCAGACCCGCTGTCCATTCGTGGTGCACTTTTCGGTCGGTATTTCTTTTTAAAGACCCGTGCCGCATCAGCCGAAAAGAAGAGAAGAAGTGGGTGGAGGATCGAATGAATCAACACATCAATCTCTTCGAGCTGATCTCGAAGAATCTCGAAACGGACCGCTACCGGGAACTGAAGTGGACCGGGAGTTTCCACGATTACTTGAACCTCGCTTACGAGAACCCGGATGTTCTCCGGACATCGTTCCAGCGAATGCATGACATGATCGTTTCCAAGGGAAGCGAATCTTCGAGCCAGTTGAACTCACGCGATTGTGTTCACTGGAACTTCTTCGATGATCCCGATAATGATGGCAAGAATGCAGTCTTCGGACTCGATCTGCCGCTGCAGCAACTGGTCAGCTTCTTCAAGTCAGCCGCTTACGGTCTTGGCACTGAGAGACGTGTACTTTTGCTCCACGGACCGGTCGGATCGGCAAAGAGCACCATCGTCCACCTGTTGAAGAAGGGGATGGAGAGATACTCCAGGATCCCCGAAGGCGCTCTCTACTCGTTCCAGTGGGAAGACGAGAACGGCGAGTGGGTCGATTCTCCGATGAATGAAGATCCGCTGTACCTGGTTCCGGACGAATCCCGCCCGGAGTTGCTCGAGAACATCCAATCGACGGGGAAGGCGAAGTATCCGCTCAATTTTCGCGGAAGTCTCTGTCCCTTCAGCCGCTGGTACTACAACTACTACATGCAGAAATACGATGGTGATTGGCACAAGGTGATCGAGCATGTGCGAGTCCGTCGTCTTGTCATGAGTGAGGAAGATCGCGTCGGAATCGGTACCTTCCAGCCGAAGGATGAGAAGAACCAGGATTCGACTGAACTTACCGGTGACATCAATTACCGCAAGATCGCCGAATATGGTTCGGAATCCGATCCAAGAGCATTCAATTTCGACGGAGAGTTTAATGTCGCGAATCGCGGAATCATCGAGTTCATCGAGGTTCTTAAACTTGATGTAGCATTCCTCTATGACCTGCTGGGTGCGAGTCAAGAACAGATTATCAAGCCAAAGCGGTTTGCCCAGACAGCCATTGACGAGGTGATCATCGGTCACACAAACGAACCGGAATACAGGAAGTTACAGAACAACGAGTTGATGGAAGCTTTCCGTGACCGGACCGTCAAAATCGACATTCCTTACAACACGACCCTGCAGGATGAAGTGCGGATCTATCGTAAAGATTACTGCCGCGACACGATTGCGAAACACGTGGCACCTCATACCCTCGAAGTCTGTGCAATGTGGGCGGTATTGACCCGCCTCGAGGAGCCCAAGAATGCTCAGATCTCGATTGCGCAGAAGATGAAGCTTTACGACGGTAAGGGTCTCTCGGGGTTCACCGAGGAAAACGTCAAGGAACTGAGAGACGAGGCGGTACGTGAGGGACTCGAGGGGATTTCCCCACGCTACATCCAGGACAAGATCTCGAACGCGTTGGTTTCGGACTACAACTACGTGAATCCGTTCATGGTTCTCAATGAGATCGATGAAGGGCTCAAGAATCACAGTCTGATCTCGAGCGAGGAAGTTCGAACTCAGTACCGTGAGTTGCTTTCGGTGGTCAAATCCGAGTACGAGGACATCGTCAAGAATGAGGTCCAGCGAGCGATCAGTGCCGACGAGGAAGCGATTCAGAAGTTGTGTTCCAACTACATCGATAACGTCAAGGCATACACGCAACGTGAGAAAGTTCGCAATCCATACACGGGCCAGTTCGAGGATCCTGATGAAAGATTGCTGCGTGCCATCGAGGAAAAGATTGATATTCCCGATAGCCGTAAGGATGACTTCCGCAGAGAGATCATGAACTACATCGGAGCCCTGGCTGTGGACCACAAGCAGTTTGATTACACGACCAATGCCCGTCTTCAGAAGGCACTCGAGATGAAGCTTTTCGAGGACAAGAAGGACACCATCAAACTGACATCACTGATCTCGGATGTCGTGGACAAGGATTCTCAGGCAAAGATCGATGTCGTGAAGACACGCCTCATCGAGCAGTACGGATACAACGAGGACAGTGCCACTGACGTGCTGAACTACGTTGCGAGCATCTTTGCACGCGGTGATTCCAAGGGTCCAGAGTAAGTATCGGAAGGTCAAAACAGTGCGCAAGATTGACCCCGACGCCAACCGGTTCCGCAAGATCGTTCGCGGTAAGATCCGTGAGAACCTGAAGAAGTATGTATCCCAGGGTGAGATTCTCGCCCGGCAGGGGAAGAACATCGTCAGCGTCCCGCTACCACAGATCGATATTCCCGATTTCAGGTTTGGTCAGACCGACCAGGGTGGTGTTGGCCAGGGCGAAGGCGAAGAAGGAAAGCCGCTCGGCGGCGAACAGGCACCTCCTGGTCCGCAAGCGGGCGATCAGCCCGGCGAGCACATTCTCGAGGTGGATGTAACCATCGATGAACTTGCGGAAATTCTCGGTGAAGAACTGGAACTGCCTCGCATCGAACCGCGTGGTAATGAGTCAATCCACGTCGAAAAACAGCGTTACACGGGGATCAATCGCACCGGGCCGGATTCTCTCCGACACTTCAGACGGACCTTCAAGAATGCGCTCCGCAGACAGATCGCTTCAGGAACTTACGAC
>JBBWWE010000147.1:0-4530 GCA_050256595.1 Planctomycetota bacterium | reverse complement strand
CGACGATTCTGGTCTTCACTCTCGCTGCGGTTGTTGCCATCGCCGTCGCCTTCATCTCAGGCAGACAGATGGCGGTTTCCGTTCCCGAGGGAAGAACCGAGATGGCCGGTGGCGATCTACCTCCATGGCCGGTACTGGACCCGGAGCCCGAACCGAAACCAGCCATCCGCAATGTCGAACAAGATGGTGTCGTCGACGTTTCTAGTACCACCGTTGAAGCGGAAGAAGTTTTTGTCGCTCCCGTAGTAGTCGAACTTGTCCCGAAAACACTCTGGTCAGTGATGATCGGTCAGCGCCTGATCAAGGACCCCCAGGTGATCGATCAACTGGTCCAGTATGTCGATTCCGGATTGTCTTCTTCGCGGGCTCGAATCCGCGTCAGCAACTCGCGAGGTGCCAGAACTTTCAGTGTCTTTGTCGGACCTTTCGCGCAACCGGAACAAGCGCGGTCCGCACTGAGAGAGATTCAGACTCTTCGTCCTCATCTAGGTGTTCGGTTTCGTGATGCTTATCCCACCCGGATGGTTTTCTCACCCGAAGAGCTCGAAAAATACGGCAGCGGTAACTGATCTCGTGCCAAGGATCGTGCCTCAGTGCTATCCCTGTGCGTTGCGCATGGCGCTCTGCTCTGCGGACTCATCGATGCCTGGAAAGTATCCTCGCAGGGAGAACAGTCATCTCGGGAGGTGCTGGCCGACCGTGGAGGGGGGCTAGGACTGGTCCTGGACGACGATTCCGGGGCCATTCGTGAGGCGCGGGCCGATGTGGTTGTCGCCAAGAGAGCCCGTCACTATCAGACCCACTATCAGACCCCCAGTGGCCATGGGCTTCCCTTATTCACCCGGATGCGTGCACGGTGTCCGGTCACGGCAGCGAGCCAGAACTGCAGAATCGGCGATCTGCTGTTCATCCGGGTCGATTGAGTCCAGATCTGCCGCTTCTCGACCGACCTGAACCTCCTTAAGTTGACACGTTCGGTGGGGCATTTTACTATTCTACGGCTATTCTTTGCTCCCTTATGGAGCAAGTGGGGTTGTGCCAGGTATCGACTTCGAATCGAAATCGGTCGGGGATACGCTCCGGTGGATCCTGATAGGGGACCATCAATAGTCAGACATATGATGGATGCGTTGAAGAATGGGGAAGGAGGATCACCATGGAAAAGTTTACTCGTCAAAACATCGCACCAGCGATGGATGGATACTCGAGCTCTACGTTATTCGAACAGGTGATTTTCCGCCTTCGGAAATCCGCTCTCTGGTTGATCGCCGTATGCGCCATCGTTTGCGCAAGCGGAATGATCAATAAGGTAGAGGGTCAGGATGCACCCGTTCGGGGTGAGCCCACTCTTCAGCCCTGGGTTGGTAAAGTGAAGGGGAGCCTGGTCAATATCAGGACCGGACCTTCCCTCAATCATTATTCCTTCCTCCGATTGCGGGATGGGAGTTCCCTCATCTCAGTCGGTGGTCAGGGAGACTGGATCGAAGTTGCGGTTCCTTCAGACCGTCCCGTGTGGATACACAACGATTATCTCGTCACTGAAGGGGACTTTTTCAAGGTCACTGGAAGTCGTGTGCGCTTGCGCGCCACGGCAGGAACAAGTCATGCTCCACTCGGTCTTTCCGAACCAGGGCAAGTCCTGGTTCCGACGGGTAAGGTTTCCGGAGGTGGATCCTGGGTCGAGGTGCTTGCACCTCTCAACGCGCATGCTTGGATTCATGGCGACTACATCCGTAGGACCGATCAAGAGGTGAATCCTCTTCATCTCGCGCGATTGCATCAAAGCCTGAAAGGGCAAGGGGGAAGCCCTGGTAACCCAGTGAGTGCTGGATCTGCGGATAGCACCGCCAATCCAGCCGCTAACGATCCCGGTTCGGGATCAGTAGTGGGTGCTGGAGATTCCCCAGGAGAGGTTCTTGAGCCCAATACTGTCCGGATTCCTGCCTTCGATTCGCCGAAGCTCAAGAGTCTATTCGACACTTTCCGGGCCGAAACCCAGAAGAATCCAGTTGAGTGGAATTTCAGTGAGATCCTCAAAGAGGTCAAGAATATCGAGACCACCAGTGAGGATGTTGGAGAGATAGAGATCGTTCACGATCTGTCAAAAACGATACAAGAACATTTCATGCCGCTGCATCGCCGTTTGGTGGAGATACAGCGTCAGCAAGAAGAGGCCCGTGCCAAGCGAGAACTTGTCCGGGTCAAAGAAGACGAAATTTTGCGAAGGACGGGACACCGCAGCAATCCGGACGTAAAGTTCCAGGCTGTTGGATGGGTCGTTCCGCTGGGGAAACACAGGGACGTCGAGGCGACGCACAAGTTGCTCAAGGGGAATAAACTCCTCTACTATCTCGACGGCGGTAAAATTGAACTCGATCAATACGTTAACAAGAGAGTCGGAATCGTGGGCACCATCGAAGAGCAGAAGCCCAGTACCGGTGCTCGACTCATACGCATCCAGAAGATTGAGATTCTTTCACGGTAGCCAATTGAGTTACCCCCTCCCTGTGGTTTTTCCCCTGCGGTTCCTTCCGCGGGAGGAAAGAAGTGGATTTTGAACAGTATGTAATCCCTGGAGCGATCCTTGTCGCTGCAGCGGCTGCCAGTTTTCTGATGCTTCAGAAATCGACGGCAAAGGTCCAGGAAGAACGACGTTCGTTGCTCGATGAGGCTCGCGAAGAAGCCGATCGATTGCGCAAGGATTCTCGCAATGAAACTCAGGGGTGGATCAAAGAACAGCGCGATGATTTCCAGCACGAGTTGAAAGATGGTCGCGAGGAAATCAAATCGTCCGAACGGGAACTGAGGAAGCGAGAAGACGGCCTCGAGCGCCGGATGGACCTCCTTGGCAAGAAGGAAAAGAAGCTCGAAGCGCTTGATGTAGACCTGGAAAACCACAAGAAGCAACTCCAGGTGCGTGATTCCGAACTCGATGAGGTTCTCGAACAAGAACGGGAAAACCTGGCGCGAATCGCCGACATGACACGCGAGGAAGCCCGAAATTCTCTGATCGAGAAGATGCAGCGTGATGTCGACCATGAAGGCGACGTGATGATTCAGCGCATGGTTGATCGCGTCAAAGATACCTCCCAAGAACGCTGTCGTGATATTCTCGCCTCTACATTGCAACGGATTTCATCGGGGTACTGTCAGGAGTCGACGGTTTCCAGTATCGAAATCGCATCCGATGATATGAAAGGGCGGATCATCGGACGTGAGGGTCGAAACATCCGTGCTTTCGAAAAGGCTACCGGAGTCGACGTCATCGTCGATGATAGCCCAGGTGTGATCACGCTTTCGTGCTTCGATCCTATTCGTAGGGAGTTGGGAAAACGTTCACTCAATAAGTTGCTACAAGACGGCCGTATCCACCCGAGCCGCATCGAAGAAGTTGTTGCGGAAACCAAGCAAACTCTCAACGAGGAGATCCAGAAAGCCGGTGCACAGGTGTCCTTCGATCTCGATTTACCCGGAGTGCACCCCAAACTTGTAACCATGCTGGGTCGTTTGAAGTACCGGACGTCCTACGGACAGAATGTTCTTTCCCATTCTGTGGAGTGTTCTCGAATTTGCGGAATGATCGCTGCAGAATTCGGACTGGATCAGGATCTTGCCAAACGTTGCGGGCTGTTTCACGACATCGGCAAGTCAGTAGATCACCAGTATGAAGGGGGCCACCCGGAAATCGGGGCAACGATTCTCAGGCGCTATGACGAGGACAAGGAAGTCATCAACTCCGCAGCCAGTCACCACAACGACGTTCCGCAGGAGAGCATCTACGCGGTATTGACTCAGGCTGCCGATTCGATCAGTGGTAGCCGTCCTGGAGCTCGCGGTGAATCTCTCGAAAGATATGTCGAGCGACTCGAGAAACTGGAAAACCTCGTTACTTCGTTTGCAGGCGTTGCGAATGCCCAGGCGATTCAGGCGGGCCGAGAGGTGCGAGTATTCGTCAATGCCCACAAGATCAGTGATAAGAAGGCGGTTCGTCTTGCCCACGAGGTTGCCAAGCAGATCGAGGAGCAATTGACCTATCCTGGAGAGATCAAGATCACATTGATCAGAGAAACTCGAGTGGTCGAATATGCACGATGACAGTCAAGAGATTCGAATCCTTTTGATCGGCGATATCGTCGGCAAGACAGGTCGTAGGATCGTCAAGCAAATGCTTCCCGATCTGCGCAAGTCGCTCGGTCTGGATATCGTGATCGCAAATGCCGAGAACTCTGCGGCTGGATCAGGAATCACGCCAAAGATATTTGCCGAACTTCGGGCAGCTGGGGTCGATCTGATGACTCTTGGCGATCACGCCTGGAAGCGAAAAGACAATCTTGAGGTGCTCAATAACGAAGAACTTTGCCTGCGCCCAGGAAACTATCCGGAAGTGGCTGCTGGCAAAGGATGGGGAATCGTCGCCACCGACAGTGGTATCCAGGTGGCTCACATCATCGTTCTTGGACGGGTTTTCATGGACTCTGTAGATTGTCCCTTCCGGACAGTGGATGCGATCCTGGAACAACTCCCGTCTGA
>JBBWWE010000146.1:0-6235 GCA_050256595.1 Planctomycetota bacterium | reverse complement strand
CGCATGGCTACAGCCATTGGCCTGGTGTTTCCTCGGCACCTCGCTGGCACGTCTGTCCAGTTTGCTGATCGATGGGGGGTTCTCCCAGTACACCTTCGCCATGGGTTTGCTAGAGGCGACCACTGCCTGGCTGCTGGGAATCCACTCGCAGAGACAGCTCCTGGCTCTGGAGGAAGAAGAGGACGAAGAGGACGAGGAATACGACGACGAGGATTACGAGGAGGAACCGGCATGAGTCCGACCCATCGTGAACTTTCCCGACGAGAAGTGCTGCGCCGGGGAGCCGCCGCCACTGCGGCACTGGGCCTCTTTCACATCGTGCCGGCTCATGTCCTGGGCGGACCGGGGCGCATCGCACCCAGCGACACGGTCACTCATGGAATCATCGGATGTGGCGGCATCAGCAGAAGCGGTGCTCACATCCGCCCCAACAAGGAAGGCGCAACACCGACGACACTGGCGCTTTGTGACGTCGATGCTCACCGCCTCGCCGCTGGCATCAAACACGCCGGCGGAAATTGCAGTGGATACAGTGACTGGCGCCAGATGCTCGATCGAACCGACATCGATGTGATGCACATCTGCACTCCTCCGCACTGGCACGCCCTGATGAGCGTGGCTGCGGCCCGGGCAGGTTTCGATATCTGGTGCGAGAAACCGATGAGCCGCACCATCGACGAGGGAATCCAGGTCGTCAAAGAGGTACAGCGCACCGGCGCCATCTTCCGCCTCAACACCTGGTTCCGCTTCCGAGCCTCCCTGTACGGTCTGGGCACCGATGCCAGAAAGATGAAGAAGCTGGTTCTTTCCGGTCGCCTCGGTGGACCACTGCGCGTCAGGGTCAGCCCCGATACCGGATTCGCCTGGAAGATGTTCTGGATCGGAAAACCGGCGCTGGCTCCGCAATCGGTGCCGGATCACTTCGATTACAACTCGTGGCTGGGGCCGGCTCCGTGGAAACCCTACACCGCTCATCGCACCCACGGCTCGTTCCGCGGCTACTGGGATTACGATGGTGGTGGCCTGGCGGACATGGGACAGCACTACCTCGATCCGGTGCAGTGGATCCTCGACAAGGATCACACTTCGCCCACCGAGATCAGCGCCATCGCGCCGTGGCCGCAGCACCCCGATTCGTGCGGGCCGTGGGGCAAGGTGATGCTGAAGTACGCCGATGGTACCGAACTGATCCTGGAATCACGCGAGTGGGGGCCCAAGGATCCACCAGGGCTGCCTTACATCGAGGGCCCCAACGGCAAGGTGTTCCGTGGATTGCGTACTGAACCCGCCGACTTACTCGATGGAATCGATGACCTACCGGATCCACCCCAAGACGGCCTGACCAACTTCGAGGAATCGGTCAAAACCCGTCAGCAGTTTGCACTCCACGAGAGAAACGGCCATCGCTCCTGCACGCTGGTGAACCTGGCCAACATCGCCGTACGAACCGGCAGAAAACTGCACTTCGATCCGGTCAGCCAGAGATTCCCCGGTGATGAAGAAGCCAACCGCATGATTCGTCAGCCGATGCGAGCTCCCTGGCGAATTTGACCTGCCACGATCCTCGCTAGCGGTTGAGCGGCCATGGCCGAACCAGCGCACGCCGTGCCCACTGCTGATAGGTGGCCTCGAGGGCGCGAGCGAGTTCCGGCTTCTGGGTGGCCAGGTTATTCAACTCGGTACGATCGGCCACCATGTCGAACAGTTTCCACGGCTGGTTGTGACGGGCGACCAGTTTCCAGCGGCCCAGCCTCACCGCCCGATTCCCCTCATGCTCCCAGAAGATGGGGCGCTCCGTGGCCGGCTGACCCGAAAGCACCGGCAGCAGGCTCACGCCCTCGATGGGCTGCACCGCGTTTCCGTCCCGTTCGGAGATGGGCTCCGCGTTGGCGGCATCGAGACAGGTCGACACCAGGTCGATGACATGACCCGGTCCATCATGAATCACACCCTTGCCCGGCAGACCTGCCGGCCAGTGCGCGATCAGTGGTGACGAGATGCCGCCCTCGTGCACATGGTGCTTGTAGAGCAGAAAGGGAGTGTTGGAAGCATTCGCCCACGGCAAACCGTAACTCTGATAGGTCACCTCCGGACCCGGCAGCAGTTTCGGATTGTTGCCGTTTTTCACTTCACGACCATCCCTGGTCTGCTCCGGGATGGTCAAACTCTTCCAGCCAGAAGTGATCTCTTCAGCACAACCGCCGTTGTCGGCCAGAAACAGCAGCAGGGTATTGTCCAGCCGACCCTGTGCCTTCAGCGCCTTGACGATCTGACCGATACCACGATCGAGTTGCTCCACCTGGGCGGCGTAGACCTCCATCCGTCGTTCCTGCCACGGATGCTGTGGGGTTTCCTCCCAGGTCTTGATGCGAGAATCACGCGGCGACAGATCCCACGCCGCATCGATCAATCCCATGTCACGCTGACGTTTCAGTCGCGCATCTCGCATCGCATCCCAACCGTCCCGATAGCGCCCCTGGACCCTCTCGATGTCAGCGGGGCGAGCGTGGAGCGGCCAGTGAGGTGCGGTGTACGCCACATACATGAACATCGGATCATCGGGACTCTGGTCGGCATGCTGCTCGATGAAGCGGGCCGCTTCTTCGCTGATGGCATCGGTGTAGTGGTAGTCACCCTCGGGCGCCGGGAGGTATCGCTCGTCGCGGGTCAATGACACCGGATCGTAATAGGAACCGCCACCGTGGATGGTGCCAAAGAAGTGCTGAAAGCCACGATCGATGGGCCAGTTGGTCCGTTGCTTTGGCTCGCTACGCTGCTTCGCCTTGCCGAGGTTATGAGTGACATGCCACTTGCCCGACATGTAAGTGCGATACCCGGCTGCCGAAAGATGCTCGGCAATGGTCGCGGTCGTTGGTGACAGTTCGCCTCGATAGCCTGCCGATCCACCATCGTAAACCATGTGACCGACACCGGCCTGGTGGGCGTAGAGACCGGTCAACAAGGAGGCACGCGTCGGGCAGCAACGAGCGGTGTTGTAGAACTGGCTCAAACGAACACCCTCGGCGGCCAGTTCATCGAGATGGGGAGTCTCGATCTCGCCGCCGTAACAACCGATATCGGACCAGCCCATGTCATCGGCCATGATGACGATGATGTCAGGCCGTGGCGAATCTCCCTGCACGAAAGAACTCGACAGCAGTAAACACATCAGCGCGATGAAACGAACCATCATCGGCACACCTCCCGTGTGGCGATCATTCCCTAACCAGTCTCTTCTCGATACGGGTTAGCGCGCCCTCGAGGATCTAGTCAGTGGTGGTGAGGTGAAAAAAAGCAGACCGAAGCCACCGGAAGGGGCACCGGCTCGGCGCTCCCGTCGTCTATTCTGCGATGGCTGCGATCCGCGTGGGCTTACCCTGGCTTACATTCTTGCCTCATGATCTGTTCCCACAGGATGAATCCGGATTTCTGCCCCTTTAGGACACCAGTACTGGCCACCAAATTGGCGGCTGAAAACAGATCCCCGTGACTTCACAGGCTCATGCCTGATCAAAAAAAAGAACCAACGGCTTGTAGGGTTCCGTTGATCCTGAGATCAAATGGCAGGTCCAGGAGTAGCCCGTTGACCGATCAGGAGTGCCCTCTACCCTGATGGTCCTGGAGACCGACAGCGGTCCGAAGGTGGATTTCTCTTGTGTCACGGATGGAAACCAACATGACCCAGAACTTCTCGCTGGAAGGTCGTACCGCCCTGGTCACCGGTTCCAGCACCGGACTCGGCAAGGCGATGGCCCACTCGCTCGGGGCCGCCGGAGCCCGGGTCGCCATCAACTACCAGCACAATGTCGAACGCGCCGAAAGCACTCTTGCCGAGTACAAGGATGCCGGTCACGAGGGGGCTCTCTTTCGCGGAGATGTCACCGACGAAGCGGAAGTGAATCGGCTCAGCGCCGAGATCGCCGAGACGCTGGGACCGATCGACATCCTGGTCGTCAACGCCACACCTGCCCAACCTCAGATGCCGATCGAGGAATACGACTGGGATTTCTACCAGTCGATGATCGACTTCTTCATCAAGAGCCCGTACCTGCTGACGCGTGCCACTCTGCCGCACATGAGGAGCCAGAAGTGGGGACGGATCATCAATATCGCCAGCGAGGTGTACACCCGTGGGCTGTCTCCCTTCAGCGCCTATGTCGCGGCCAAGGGTGGACAACTGGGCTGGACCCGCAGCATGGCCAATGAACTGGCTCCGGATGGCATCACGGTCAACGCCATCGTACCCGGCTGGATTCCGGTCGAACGCCATGAGAACGATTCCGAGGAGGACAAGCAGGCCTATCTCGATGTCATCCCGATGCAACGCTGGGGCGTTCCCACCGATGTCGCGGGAGCGGCGGTTTTTCTCGCCAGTGATGAGGCCAGTTTCATCACCGGACAGAACATCCATGTCAACGGCGGCGTATGCCTACCCTGAGGAGGTCAAAGATGAGAACCCCGATGAGATCCACCATTTCCTTCATCTGCCTGCTACTTGTCAGCCTGACCGGCTGCGTGGCAAAAGTGCAACCAGCGGCCAATGCCGCGCCGAGGCTCGCTTTCGTCACCAACGGAGTCGCTGATTTCTGGGTGCTGGCCGGAAAAGGAGTCGAAGATGCCGCCTCTGATCTCGGAGTCGAGGCTTCCTTCCACATGCCCCCCGATGGCCTGGCCGATCAAAAGCGCATCATCGAGGACCTGCTGGTCAAGGGGGTCGACGGCATCGCCGTCAGTCCCATCGATCCCGTCAATCAAACTCCGTTCCTCGACCGCATCGCCGAACAGACCTTGCTGATCACCCACGATTCCGATGCTCCCGATTCACAGAGGATCTGTTTCGTCGGGGTCGACAATTACGAAGCGGGAAGGCTGTGTGGAGGACTGGTTCAGGAAGCGCTGCCGGATGGTGGAAAGGTCGCCATATTTGTCGGGCGACTCGAGCAGGACAACGCGCGACTGCGCCGTCAAGGCGTGATCGATCAGATCCTCGGGCGTGAATGGGATTCAACCCGCTACGACAAACCCGGCGAGGTGATTTCCGGCAACGGCTTCGAGGTGGTCGCTACTCTCACCGACCAGTTCGACATGGCCAAGGGCAAGGCCAACGTCGAGGACATCCTCTCGCGCCACGATGACATCGCTGGCTGCATCGGTCTGTTTGCCTACAACACACCGTTGATCCTCGAGGCGCTGGAACAGTCGGGTCGCATCGGTAAGGTCCAGGTCATCAGTTTCGATGAAGATGAACGCACCCTGCAG
Source organism: Planctomycetota bacterium (assembly GCA_050256595.1). Lineage (GTDB taxonomy): Bacteria > Planctomycetota > UBA8108 > UBA1146 > UBA1146 > UBA1146. The sequence goes on along the minus strand of JBBWWE010000146.1, from coordinate 976 downwards.
GGCATCATCGACGGCACCGTTCATGGAACCGTGGTTCAGAATCCCTACGAGTACGGCGCCACTTCGATGCGCCTCTTGAAAGCGCTGGCCGGCGGCGATCGTTCCGGGATTCCGGCAGACGGAATCCTCAAGGTTCCGGCACGAGTCATCCGCAAGGCAGAGGTCGAATTATTCCGCAAGGACATCCACAAGAAGCTGGGCAAGTGACTCCAGCGTCAGGGGTTATAGAGGCACGATCCGTTTCCAAGCGGTTCGGTGGAGTGGTCGCCCTCGACTCGGTCACCGTGTCGATCCGGCCCGGTGAAATCGTCGCGGTGATCGGCGAAAACGGTGCCGGCAAGAGCACTCTCGTGAAGATCCTGTGCGGCGTTCATCCTTGCGATGAGGGCGAAGTTCGCATCGACGAACAGCCGGTTTTTCTTGCCGGTCCCGCCGATGCATTCGCCCACGGCATCGCACACATCCCCCAGGAACTGGAACTGTGCAATTCGATGACGGTGGCAGAAAATCTACTGCTTGGGCGAGAGCCGGTCGGTCGATACGGCTGGGTGAACGAAAAAGCCTGTCGCAGCGCGGCTCGCAACGCACTCGAACAGGTGGCACTCGACGTGCCACTCGATATTGCAGTGAGCGAACTGGGACATGGACAACGACAACTGGTCGCCATCGCTCGCGCCCTCGATGGTCAGGCGAGGGTGTTACTTCTCGATGAACCAACCGCCACCTTGTCTGCGACGGAAACAAAAGTGCTACTCGATCGCATCCAGACACTGAAAAAATCCGGAGCTGCCATCGTGTTGATCACCCATCGACTCGGTGAAGTCGAGCAGGTCGCTGACCGCGTGGTGGTGCTTCGAGATGGCCATCATGTGGCCACGCTCGAGAGCGATCAGATCGATCGAGATGAGATGGTGCGCCAGATGGTCGGTCGCAATCTCGAACCTGTGGCAGCGGAAACGAAATCTTTCGGACAGGT